>JAGBNY010000056.1 GCA_017634175.1 Lachnospiraceae bacterium | reverse complement strand
TGTCCAAATTTCGTATCTTTTTCCGTAATCTTGCAGGGTCAAATTCGGTTACATAGCCCGCTATGCGCCCTCATTTGACCCTACAATCTTACGAAAAAATCTTACGAAATTTTTGACCAGTTATTTATCTACAGCTCCTAAGAATCTAAATAAAGACGGCTTTGATTTGAAAAACCGCATCAAAGCCGTTTGATTGTTGAGCATTAATAGCGACTTAGGCCACTCACGGCTTCAGCCAGTCATACATATCCTGATACTGCCTGGCGGAGCTATGCCATGAGAAATCGGCGGCCATGCCCCTGTCTATTATCTTGTTCCAGTCCCTTCTCTTTGCCACGAAGATACCCCTCGCATAGCGAATCGCATTCAGCATCTCGTGCGCATTATAGTTCTTGAATGAGAAGCCCGTGCCCCTGTTCTCGAATTCATTGTAGGGCTCAACTGTGTCCTTAAGTCCTCCGGTTTCCCTGACGATAGGCACGGTGCCGTATCTTAGAGCCATTAGCTGCGAAAGACCGCAGGGCTCGAAGAGGGATGGCATAAGGAAGGCATCCGCAGCGGCATAAATCTTATGGGAAAGCTCCTCAGAATAATAAATATTCGCTCTAACCTTATTATTGTACTTCCAGTCGAAATGGCGGAACATATTCTCATATTGATCCTCGCCGGTACCCAGTACGACTATCTGGACATCCTCCTGACAGAGCTCGTCCATGACATAAGAAATCAGGTCTACTCCCTTTTGCCCGGTGAGCCTGGAGACAATGCCTATCATGAAGGCCCCATCATTATTGTCCAGCCCCAACTGCTCCTGAAGAGCCCTCTTATTCTTTATCTTTTCCTTTCGGAAGGTCTTCTCATCGTAATTCTTGAAAATGAATTTGTCCGTGGCTGGATTGTACTCATCATAATCAATCCCGTTCAGGATACCCCTCAAATCGTGCTCCCTCGCTCTTAGAAGCCCATCCAGCTTCTCCCCATAGAAAGGAGTCTTGATCTCTTCAGCATAAGTGGGGCTCACTGTAGTCACTGCGTCAGCATAGACAATTCCGCCCTTCAAGATATTCGCATCCTTATAGGCCTCCAGCTTGTCGCTCGTAAAATAATAGTCTGAAAGACCTGAGAATGCCTCCACTGTCTTCACGTCCCAGGTGCCCTGGAATTTCAGATTGTGGATTGTGATAACGCTCTTCATGTCCCTGTAGAACTCGCCATCGTGGAAGCTATCGTGCAAATATACCGGCACTGCCCCGGTCTGCCAGTCGTGGCAGTGGACGATATCAGGCCTGAAATCAATGACCGGCAAGGCGGACAGAGCTGCCCTGGAGAAGAAGATGAAACGCTCCAGATCCCACTTCATATCGCTGGTATAGACAGACTCGCCCGAAAAATAGTACTCATTATCAATGAAATAGAATGTGATCCCATTGTGGACTACCTTGAAGATGCCAACATAGCGGCTCTGCCCATTGTAATCCATATAGAAATTGGTCATGTACTCCAGCATGTCCTTGTATTTCTGGTACATACAATTGTACTTAGGCATAATGACTCGCACATCGAAATAGCGCTTGTCAAAGCACTGCGGAAGGGAACCCACGACATCAGCGAGCCCTCCGGTCTTGATAAAAGGAACCGCTTCTGATGCGATGAATACTACATTTTTCATAAATCACATTCCTCCATTTTCATCAAATTGTAACTTTCCAAATTTAGAATCTGTGCATAAATAACTCATACATTCGGCTCGTCTCTTTCTCAGCTACCGCAGAGCAGAATTCGGTTGCATAAATGCATTTTTGCACCGCCAACTATATGCCCTCATCCTTATCTTGCGGTCTCGAAGAAAAATTCTACGCTAGCTGCACAAGTTATTTGCGCACAGCTCCTTAAAAAGAAAATACATTCGGAAACCGTACCCGACCAGAAAATTGGCCTGCCAATTTCCGTGCCCGCCGGAACGGCGGATTTCCAAACCGACTTCTTAGCCGGTTCGGAAAGTCATGACTAATTATTCTAACTATATCTTTTTTTCACCTGAGCCGCAAGGCTTCTCATTTCTTTGGCATTATCCAGGACCTTGTCCGTTATCTCAGCGCCGCCCAAAAGCCTGCCCAGCTCCCTAATCGATTCATCTTCTGCCAACTCCCGAATCCCTGTGACCGTTCTTCCGGACTGCACCTTCTTCTCAATCAAGAAATGATGATCCGCCATAGCCGCGATCTGGGGCAGGTGGGTTATGCAGATAACCTGATGCCGCCGGGATAGTTTATGGAGGCTCTCAGAGACCTTTTGTGCGGTCCTACCGCTGATTCCGGTGTCGATTTCATCAAAGATCAAAGTATCTGTGTCCTCAGCATCCGATAATACGGTCTTTAAGGCTAGCATTATTCGGGACAATTCTCCTCCAGAAGCTGTGTCTTTCAAGGGACTCATCTTTTCGCCTTCATTTGGAGCTATATAGAACTCAGCCTCATCGATTCCATCCAGGGTAAAATGACCCGGGAAGCTCTTCAATTCAACATTGAATTTGCAGCCATTGAAATTAAGCTCTGTGAGCGCCTGCCTTATTTCTTCAGACAGCTTAGGAGCCGCTTCTTTTCTGATTTCACTGATATCATTCGCTAACTTAGAAAGGCTTTTTTCGGCCGCGGCAATTTTCTGATTCAGCAGAGATTCGTACTCATCATAGTTCTCCAGCCTTTGAAGCTCCTCTTTTCTCTGATCCAGTTCCTTTAGTATCCCCTCAATAGAGGGCGAATATTTGACCTTCAAGCTATTGATCGCATCCAGCCTCTTCTCAGTTTCGGCAAACTCCTGCTCAGAGAATTCCATCCCGCTCATGTAATCGGATAAGTCCCGTGAAAAATCCCCTACAAGAGCGTCGATCGAATTGAGTTCATCCAAAAGAGAGGATCCGGCCGGATCCAAGCCGGGAACGGGACTTAGAGCCCTAAGCGCCCTGCCGATAAGCATCCTGGCGGATTCAGAGCCGCAGATCTCCTCCTCTACCTCCGAGAGAGCCTCCACGATCTTCATGCTATTATTCATGACGCGGTAGCGCTTCTCTAATTCCTCATCCTCTCCCACACGGAGCTCTGCCGCCTCTATTTCCTTTATCTCGAACTTAAGCAAATCCGCTTTTCTCGCTCGCTCAGATTTATCTCCGCTGCCTGAGTCTCTTGTCTTTACCAGGCTCTTCCATTCATTGTAATTTGAGAGGTATTCTTCCTTGAGCTTATTCAAATCGTCCGAGCAATACTTGTCCAAAAGCCTCAAATGCTGCTTTTCTTGAAGGAGAGAGCTATTATCCCTCTGCCCATGCACATCAACGAAGAGACCCGCCACTTCTTTCAGCACTGACGATGGGACTGTGACCCCGTTTAGTTTGGCGACTCCCCGCCCATTTGAAATCCTTCTGCGAATGATCAATTCATCGTCCTCACAGGGTATATCCTTGGACTTAAGCCACTCCCTCTGCTCGTCCCGGTCCACAGAAAAGGTCAATTCTACCTCCGCCTTATCTGCGCCTTCCCTGACCATGTCCTTCCCGGCCTTGGCTCCCAGGGCTATGGCGACCGAACCTATGACTAGAGATTTCCCGGCTCCGGTTTCGCCGGAAAAAATATTGAATCCATCCCCAAACCATACCTCCGCATCGTCTATGAGGGCAAGATTTGAAACATGAAGCGATAAAAGCATAATATCTCCTATTGTAAAAGCTGTCGCAAGATATGATGTGACAGGCCCTTAATACAGCACTCCGGACAGTTTATTACTCAAAACCGTGAGGAAGCTGCTCTTTGTCGTCCTGATTATCCTTGTTGACTGTACTGACTTTTGTATTTCAACATAATCTCCCGGCTCCAAGTCAACGGCCTCATGCCCGTCAAAGGCACAGACAGTATTATAATCCATTGCCGTGAGCTGGACCTTATCATCCGCGGAGAGAATGATGCTCCTAGAATAGAGGGAATGAGGGCAAATGGGCGTGATCACAAGCATTTGCGCCATAGGATCGACTATCGGGCCCCCAGCCGACAGGGAATAGGCGGTTGACCCCGTAGGAGTGCATACAACCATACCATCGGACTTAAAGCAGCCCAGGAACTCTCCATTGACGTGTAAATTGAATTCCGAGGCCTTCACCTGGCTCGCCATCTTCATCACGATATCATTCAACGCTATGCCATCAATGGGGCTTTCTCTGTTTTTTAAGTTCAGCCTTCCCTGCAGCATCATCCTCGCTTCGATCTCGTACTCTCCGTTCATGACGAGATCCAAGGCGGATTCAGCGTTCTCAATCTCCACATCAGCCAAAAAGCCCAAAGTCCCGACATTGATTCCCAGAAGAGGAAGATTCAGCTTTCCTGTATCCCTGGCGGCAGCGATTAAAGTCCCGTCTCCTCCAAGCACTATCACGCAATCAGTACCTTTTGGGATAATGGAAGCGTCAGTATAATAGCCCGCACCTAAAGTCTTCGATTCCAAGTAATGCGATTCCACGCCCCTCGCATTCAAGTAGGCAATCAGGCGCCTTGTGACAAGCAAGCCCCTGTCACGAGAGGGATTAGTTATGAAGAAAAACTTTTTTAATTTCTTTTCCAATTATTTTTTCTCATCCAATTCCATATGCGCTTCTCTAACAACTGACTCCACATTTTGACTTGTTATCCCGCTGTCTTCTCCGCTTTTCCCAATATGGTAAAGGAATTCAATATTTCCCTTCGGCCCCTTTATCGGTGAAAAGCTCAAAGCTTTGGAGATAAACCCGGCGTCCAACGCATATTGCATGACCTTATCTATGACTTCTATATGAACACTTGCGTCCGAAACAACTCCCTTTTTCCCAACTTTTTCCCTACCCGCTTCGAACTGCGGCTTTATGAGACAGACCATCTCACCGTCATCTGAGAGAATCTCAAAGGCCGGAGGAAGCATCTTTGAGAGGGATATGAATGACACATCTGCTGAGGCGAAATCCGGAGCCTGATCCAAGTCCCCATCCTTCATATACCGAAAATTCGTCCTCTCCATGCAGACCACTCTCGGGTCGGTCCTTAGCTTATAGTCCAACTGACCATATCCTACATCTATGGAATATACCCTATTCGCTCCTTTTTTCAGCATTAAGTCCGTAAATCCGCCAGTAGACGCTCCTATATCCATGCAGCATTTTCCAGTCAAGTCAATCTTGAATAGGCTAAGTGCTTTTTCAAGCTTCAAGGCCCCCCTGCTGACATAGCTAAAAGGCTTTCCCTTGAGCTCAATTTCCACATCTTCGGAAAATTTGGAGCCGGGCTTATCTTCAACCCTGGAATCTACCAGGATCTCACCTGCCATTATGCAGCTTCTAGCCAATTCTCTGGACTTTACTATTCCTCTTTCTGTCACAAGGATATCCAGTCTTTTCTTCATTTAATATCGCCTATCTGAGGATGATACATGACCCTGCACCACGCTTCTTTTCTATGCCAATCATACGGACCCGGATTCGGTCACATAGCCGGAATGTAGAGAAATGGCAGCTAATATGTTATTTGTAATAGAATCGGCATCAATCCCTACTGTCTTTTCCAATGTCTTCACATTGCCGTGCTCTACATAGGTATCCGGAATCCCAAAGGAAAGGGTGCTGGCTCCCGATTGCACTTTATCGGCAATTGCCCTAACGTGTTCCCCAAAACCGCCCAATAGGACATTTTCTTCAAGTGTCACTAAAAGGTCAGATGAAGCTGCCGCTTGCCTAACCATTGAAGAGTCAACAGGTTTCACAAATCTGGCATTCACGAGGGTGGATGCGATTCCCTTCATTCTAAGATTCTCGCAAACTGTAATTGCTGTCCTTATCATGGAACCTACAGCTAGAATTGTCACCTTTTCAAATGGGAAGAAACCCTCATGCGTATTAGTCGAGTGCGTTTCATCTTTCCTTTCATGATATTTCCGAAACCCCTCTAAGGTGAAGCTCCCTATTATCTCAGCTTTGCCATATATTATCTTGGCCCGATTTCCTTCCAGCCCATCGTAGGCCTCTCCTCTGGGATAACGCAGGGCTATCGGACCCTCGTATTCGTGGGCGAATTTCATCATATCTGATAGTTCCCACTTATTTTTCGGCGCCATCACCGTCATATTGGGAATCTCAGAAAGAAAAGAGAGATCAAAAATCCCCTGATGAGTCTCCCCATCTGCACCGACTATCCCCGCCCTGTCTATAGCGAGGATCACATGGAGATTCTGGATGCAGACATCATGTATTATTTGATCGAAGGCCCTTTGCAGGAAAGAGGAATAAACCGCAACTACCGGTATCATCCCGCCCCTTGCCAGGCCTGCCGCAAAGGTAACGGCATGAGCCTCTGCAATTCCTACATCGAAGAAGCGGTCTGGATAGAGGCTGCTGAAGCGAGTGAGTCCGGTGCCATCCGGCATGGCCGCAGTGATCGCGCAGACCTTATCATCGTTCGCAGCCAGCTTCAGCATCACCGTCGAGAAAATGTCCGAATAATCGGGCTTGACCTTGTTCTTGCTCGGAAGCCCCGTCTCGATGTCAAAGGGTCCTGTCCCATGAAATCTGGCAGGATGCCTCTCGGCCGGGGCATAACCTAGTCCCTTTTTCGTCCTCACATGGATGATGACAGCATGATTCACCTTCTTCGCTTCCTTTATGACCTTCATCATCGCAGTGATATCGTGGCCATCCACCGGACCCAAGTAGGTTATCCCTATATCCTCAAAAAACATTCCAGGGACGAAGATCTGCTTGATAGAATTCTTGTATCGCTTGAGCCTGTCTACGACAACCTCTCCATATTTAGGGACTTTTAATAGGGCTTCCTGCAGCTTTACTTTAAAATCTTGATAGCCCTCCGCAGTCCTTATGCTTTGAAGATATTTCGATATCCCGCCGACATTTTCTGAGATCGACATGTTATTATCATTCAAAATGATAATAAAATTTGTCCTGAGCCTGGAAGCATTATTCAAGGCTTCATAGACCATCCCGCCAGTCAGGGCGCCATCGCCAATGACAGAGACCACAGTATGGGTCTGATGAAGCAAGTCCCTGGCCTTCACAAGTCCCATGCCAGCCGAAATCGAGGTAGAGCTATGCCCTGTATCAAAGGCATCACATTCGCTCTCTCGGTATTTAGGAAACCCCGAAAGACCGCCAAACTGTCTCAAAGTGTCAAAATCAGGTCTTCTTCCAGTGAGAATCTTATGGGTATAGCTTTGATGACCCACATCGAAAATTATCTTGTCCTCCGGAAGGGTCAAAGAAAGATGAAGTGCCATAGTAAGCTCTACGACACCCAAGTTCGATCCAAGATGTCCCCCGCTGCTGCTGATTTTTTTAATCAAAAAAGTCCTGATTTCCTGTGCCAGCAGAGAATATTCATCTTTGCGAATCTTCTTTATGTCATTCGGTTTTTTTATTCGGTCAAGTATCATCTGCCCTTTTTAGGATGCCCTGCCTATCAGATTCATGAATAGTTCCCTTAAAAATGACTTAGAATCACCTTTAATATCCAGCTTCTCTAAGCCAGATATAGCCTCATTTGTCAACTTCTCTACGTCCTTTTTGCTTTGTTCAATGCCGACCAGGCTCACATAGGTATTTTTCCCATTCTTCTCATCGCTTCCGATAGGCTTGCCCAATTTGACGGCATCTCCCTCTATGTCCAATATATCGTCCGCAATCTGGAAGGCATATCCTACCGCACTCAAAGAGTCTCTTAAGGTACTCACCTGTGATTCATCTGCCGCGGCCAAGATTGCTCCAACCATTCCCGCTGCCTCAAAGAGAGCGGCGGTCTTATTCTTATAAATATAGTCTATATTCTCTTGATTAAGTAAGACCCCGTTTTTCTCTGAATAGACATCCAGGGCCTGTCCGCCCAGCATCCCGGATAATCCCGACTTAGAAAAGAGCAGCTTCATGGCAGCCGTCACCAAGTCCTTAGAATCGTCCCCTAAGTATTCCCTGTCATAGCCCCTTAGCGCGGTCTCAAAGGCATAATTTAGAAGCCCGTCTCCGGCTAAGGTAGCCATTCCAGGCCCAAATTTTACATGAGTCGCTGGCTGCCCTCTCCTCATCTCGTCATTATCCATCTGGGGGAGGTCATCATGGATTAGTGAGTACGTATGTATGAACTCAATAGCGGCCATAAAGGGCTCTATGACCTTTCCGCTTCCATTGAAGGCACGGTAGCACTCCATCATGAGCAGCGGACGAAGCCGTTTTCCTCCTGCTTCCACGGAATAATTCATGGCTTCCACCACATTATCCATTCTCCCCTGATCTATCGGCAGAAATGATGACACTATTCTCCAGGCTTCGCTGGATTTTTCCGATAAGCTTTCATCAAAATTCTTCATCCAGTGCCTCCATTTCCTCTCCCTCGCCTGAAATCAGCATGACCTTCTTCTCTGTCTCATCAATCTGATTACCGCAATTCTTGACTACCTTCATCGCAGCCTGATATACCTTAAATGACTCTTCCAGAGAAAGGGAGCCATTTTCCAGCATATCGACAGCCTTTTCCAGGTACTCAAAGCTCTCTTCTATCGAAAGCGCTTCGATCTCTGTCTCTTCATTTTCCGATGATTTCTTTGACTTCGGCATTAATCTTCCCGTCCCTCAAGTATATATTTACAAGGTCATCCTTCGATATGTCATGAATGGACCTTATTGCCCTCCCATCCACGGACTCCGTAAAAGAGAACCCCCTTGCCATGAGCCCATCCGGGGACAGGCTGCTTAGTTTGCCCTCAATGGACATGAGCCTGAACCTGCTGTCCCTGAGCTTGATCCTCATTGACTTCCTTATCGACTCTTCCAGGGCCTGTTCCCTGTTCCTTAAAAGCACCACCCTATGCTTCATAAGCCTATTCATTGTGCCTTTAAGATTCAAGAGCCTATCCTTCATGTTTATGAGCCTATTATTCGGACTGAAACTCTTGACTTTTAGTTCCTGCTCCCTGAGCCTTCCCCTAAGAGCCTCTATATAATCCAGCATAAAGTCTCGAAGGTCGGTCTCATACCCATTCAGATCATCGCAAAATTGCTCATAATCAAAAACGGCCAATTCGGCCGCCGCTGAAGGAGTCGGAGCCCTTAGATCCGCCACCCAGTCAGCAATCGTCGTGTCCGTTTCATGGCCGGTGCCGGATATTATAGGTATATCAGAATCAAAAATTGCCTCTGCCACGCATCTCTCATTGAACGCCCAAAGGTCCTCGATTGAGCCGCCGCCCCTTCCGATAATTATCGTATCTATGCCGCCATGCACGTTCAGCGCGCGGATCCCTTGACAGATTGATTCCTTTGCCCCCTCGCCCTGCACCTTTGCGGGGTAGAGCACGATTTTTATATAAGGATTTCGCCTTTTCGCGATATTTATGATGTCCCTTATTGCGGCTCCAGTCGGGGCTGTCACGACGCCGATGGTCTTTGCGTATCTTGGAATGGGTCTCTTGTACATAGGATCGAACAGACCCATTTCCAAGAGTTCATGCCGCAATTTCTCGTATTCCTCATATAGGGCGCCGGAGCCCTCCAGCTTGACTTTCTTTACGTAGAGCTGATACTTGCCATCCCTTTCATAGACCCCAATGCTGCCATCTGCCTGCACCTGAAGGCCATTCTCCAGACGGAAATTCAAGGCATATGCGTCTGCTGCAAACATGACGCAAAGCAGAGATGAAGCGGCATCCTTCAGGGAAAAATAAATATGTCCCGAAGAATGGTATTTGACATTGGAAAGCTCGCCCTTAACGGTGATGGACTGCAAGATCAAATCATCGTCAATAAGGCCCCGTATATAATTATTTACTTGACTAACCGTATAAGCCCTATTCATGGCTCTTTTCTTCTGCTATTTTTGCGAACTTTGCAAGGACCCCATTAACGAAGGACCCCGCATTCGCGCTGCCGTACCTCTTAGCCAGCTCAACTGCCTCATTTATCGCAACGCTGGAAGGTATGTCATCATCATATAAGACCTCATATACGGCAAGGCGCAGTATTGCAAGCTCGCACCTGCCCATCCTGTCCGTATTCCAGCCCTCTGACTGCTCATTTATCTGCCTGTCTATCTCGTCCCGCTTCTCCAAGATCTTGGCAGTCTTAACCCTGATGTAGTTAGCCCCCTTTTTATCGGCTTTTTCTTCCAAAAGCTCCAAATATAGGTCTACCTTATCGGGCATCTCCGACTCATCGTAGCTGCCCGACATAAAAATCAACTTAAAGATATGTTCCCTTAATATGGTCCTTTTCATCCGCTTATTTCACTTATTCTGCTTTTTCTCCCGTAATTACCCCTGCCACGCGAATGTTAACATCCGCGACTCGGAGTCCCGTCATATTCTCTATCGCTCCCTTTACCTTCTCCTGCACCTGTCGGCTCACAGTCGGGATGCTGTATCCATATTTTACTGTAATCGAGATGTCCGTTCTTACCACCCCATCCGAAACATCCACATGGACTCCCTTGTCCGCCTTCTTCATGCCAACATATGCCATGATGGTCTTCCCAATGCCCCCGGCCATGTCTCCGACTCCCTCGACCTCCTGGGCCGCAAGAGCCGCAATCACAGCCACGACGTCATCGGCAATCTTCACCTCGCCCGTTACACCGGACTCAATGGTGACTTCTGTCTCTTTTTCATTAAGGTCTTCATTTGCCATATCAGCACATCCCCCCTGCAGCTTCTAAAATATCATAGACTCATATGGTAACTATCGTTACCTCATATGAAAAAAGTAATCGAATCTTCTTCCCGGTCCCGAATGAAATTCGCATGCAGCTCATTCCCTAAGAGGGAGAAGATGCCCTGTTTTTCAAATAACTCGAGATCGAAGGTATCATAAACCTGGTCATTTGCACATCGAATCGTGAAAAATTCTGCCCCCTGCTGCCTCTTCTCCCCGAATAATTTCTTAAGCCTCTCCATATCAGGGCTTTCAAAATAAAGACCCTCCTTAACGAAAAAGTATTCCGTAAGAGCGGTACACTCTGGAAGGGCGGCCGGCGAATCGATCTTGTGCGTGCGCTTCAATATTTCTTCGTTACATCCCAGATAATTATAGTTCGTATTGTCCCTTACTTCACCCGTATCCGAACTCTTATACGAGGCATCTCCCCAAGTAGTGTCCACATAACAGTACGTGCCATTCATCCTGACCAGATTCCAGGCATGGCTCACACCCTCAGCCTCTCCATAGACTACCGTACAAAAGACCCCGAGCTTATCCAAGAGATACTTCGTGGCCATGGAATAGCCCTGGCAAACGCTCTTCCTTGTGATGAATACGGAGCTGATATTCTGATTATCCGGAGCCTCAAGGTCATAATCCGTCTTATCTATCAAATAATCAAAAATATACTTGACCTTTGCATAATCATCAGTCTTAGGGGCTTCAGAAAGACAGGCTGAGACATACTCATCTATTTCGTCCTGCTTTTCTTTTCGTTCCTCTGCCGTGCAAGTGAACCTGCCCGTGAATTCAAGCCTGATCGGTATCCCCCCGCTCGTCGTGAGCTTAGTCCTGTAACCATCCACGAAAAAGAGCTCAGGGTGATCCATCATGCAGAAATTGAAGCATTTCTCAATCTGAGCTGTATCCGTACTGGAAAGCACGGTATCCTGTCCCATTTGCAGGAGAGAATTGAATATTTGAATATATACCCTTTTATCGGACACTTCCAATAGGGAATAGCAATAATTCTTCTCGTCCTCCATCAAGCTCGTGAGGGAGCTCTCTTCCTCGGACATTTCCTGCTCTTCCGGAGGTATTACAATATCCTCCAAATCCTGGGACTCTACGATATATTCCTCATTTTCCCAAGGTACACCCTCAAATTCATAGGAAAGGACCTCTTCCGTGAGATCCTTTGTGACTCCCGCTGGAACACTCGCAATTTCCCTCTCCAGGTCCTTTGGGAGATGTTCATAGACGAAAGTCGCCATAGAATCGGCAATACCCTGTACAGAGCACCCGCCCAGCATAGAGCAGCAGATCAAGATAAATAGCAAAGCTATTGATATCAGGCAGAAAAATTTAATTCTCACTGAATTCCTCAAGCACAAGACCCGGGTTTCGGTCTAATGTCATGCCTATGCTCCAAGCATTTACAAAGAGAAGCAGCGGCCTGCCCTTCATATCCTTTAGCCGCTTCATGTCAGAAGTCCCTTTTATGGACTCAATTTCCGTGCCACATTCCTTGATCCAGCGGATATGTTCATAGGGCAGCTTCTCTAAGGCAATCTCAACGTTGTATTCATTATTCAGACGATATTCCAATACCTCAAATTGCAGGACGCCAACGACCCCGACTATTATCTCCTCCATCCCATAATTCTCTTCCTGGAAGATCTGGATCGCTCCCTCCTGCGCGATTTGAGTTATGCCCTTTACAAACTGCTTGCGCTTCATAGTATCAGCCTGACGGACCCTGGCGAAGTGCTCGGGAGCGAAGGTCGGAATCCCAGCATATCTGAAATTAGATCCGCTTGCGCAAATCGTGTCTCCGATAGCATATACTCCGGGGTCAAAAACCCCGATTATGTCCCCCGCATAGGCCTGATCCACCACATGGCGCTCATCCGCCATCATCTGCTGAGGCTGGATAAGGCGCACGTCCTTTCCCTCCTGGACATGGTATACTGTCATCCCTGCCTCGAATTTCCCTGAGCATATCCTCATGAAGGCAATCCTGTCACGGTGCGCCTTATTCATGTTCGCCTGAATCTTGAATACAAACGCCGAAAAGCCGGACTTCACAGGATCGATAATCCCAATATCTGCCTTTCGCGGAAGCGGCGGAGCGGTCATTTTCAAGAAATGCTTCAAAAATATCTCTACGCCAAAATTTGTGAGCGCGGAACCAAAGAATACCGGGGAGAGCTTCCCATGATCCACCTTCTCTTGATCGAATTCGTCCGAGGCTCCATCCAGGAGCTCGATCTCATCATTCAATAAGGCATAGGCTTCTTCCCCTATCTGCTCTTTGGCGGCTTCCTCATCTTCGATGGAAATGCGTGTTTCTTCTCCCTCTTTAGTCCCTTTCATTGTATCTCGGAACTCAACTATCTCTTTAGTCTCCCTATCGTAGACCCCTTTAAAGGACTTCCCAGAGCCAATTGGCCAATTTATGGGACAAGTTCTTATGCCAAGCTCCTGCTCAATCTCATCCAGGAGCTCAAAGGTATCTCTCGCATCCCTGTCCAATTTATTTATAAAGGTAAAAATAGGGATCCCCTGCCTGCCGCATACCTTAAAAAGCTTTCTAGTCTGCGGCTCAACGCCCCTGGCGCCGTCAATCACCATGACCGCGGAGTCTGCCGCCATCAAAGTCCTGTAAGTGTCCTCTGAGAAATCCTGATGCCCTGGAGTATCCAGGATATTTATGCAAAATCCGCCATACTCGAATTGAAGTACGGAGGAAGTCACTGAAATACCCCTCTCCTTCTCTATCTGCATCCAATCGGACACGGCGTGCCTCGCAGTAGCCTTTCCCTTTACCGAACCAGCCAGGTTGATCTGACCCCCATATAGCAGGAATTTCTCTGTAAGCGTAGTCTTCCCTGCATCGGGATGAGAAATAATCGCAAAAGTGCGGCGTTTTTGTATTTCCTTTTCAATGCTCAATTCTCTTCAATATCCTTTCCTAATCCGCACTACTCATAATGCCATTCTTCAAGGCTTTGTCCCATTCATCGGCATAATCTCCGTAAGCCGAATTCAGCCACTTCGCCGCTGCCTCAAAGCCCTCTTCCGTGAACGGAAAGCGCTTAGACTTAATCTTTTCTGAGTCCGTATTGTCATACGAAAACGGTTCTGGCCAGACTTCAGCTAAAAAAACAGGATCATCCTCTATCTCTTTCTTAAATATGACATTGACCAGCGGCTCTCTCGCAAGCCTATACCTCATCCCTTTAAAAGACCCAAAGAAAGGTTCGCCATATTTATAATGCTCAAATTTATAGAGAGAAGAACTCTCAATGACTGTATTTTCCATGGGTCTTATGGCTCTACTACCTTGATATGGACATCTGAGAGCTGCTTTTCCTCGACCCTGGAAGGAGACCCCATCATGAGGTCCTGTGCATTCTTATTCATTGGGAATGGAATAACTTCCCTTATGGAGCTTTCTCCAGCTATGAGCATTACCATCCTGTCGATTCCAGGAGCAATTCCGGCATGAGGGGGAGCCCCATAGCAAAAGGCATTGTACATTGCGGGGAATTTTTTCTTGACATCCTCCTCCCCTAAGCCCACCTTCTCAAAGGCTTTGATCATGATCTCCGGGTCATGATTTCGGACGGCCCCGCTCGAGAGCTCCACTCCATTGCAGACTAAGTCGTATTGATCGGCCATTATAGTAAGCGGATCCTCTACGTCCAAGGCTGCTGCCCCGCCCTTCGGCATCGAGAAAGGATTGTGGCAAAACTCCAATTCTCCGGACTCTTCTCCAATCTCATACATCGGAAAGTCCACGATCCAGCAGAATTCATATCTGGAGCTATCCATATGCCCCTCAGCATTCGCTCCGAGAATCTTTATAAGGACTCCCGCAGCTTTTTGAGCTTCGTTTCTTTTCCCTACAGTCAGGGCCACAAAATCCCCCTGCTTCAAGTCCAGTTTGCTGACCAAGCTGTCCTTTCTCTCCGCAAGGAATTTGGAAATGCCACCCACTGCCTGACCATCTTCCCCTATCCTGAACCAATAGCCCTTGAATCCAGATATGACCTCCGCATCCTGAAGGAGCTTGTCTATGACCTTCCTGGAGGCATTGAAGGAGCTTACACGGATTGCTTTTATGGTGTCTGCGCCGTCAAAGGGTCCGAAGCCGCAGCCCTTCAGTTCCTCTGTCACGTCCTGGCTCACGAGGTCAATCCTCAAATCGGGCTTATCCGTTCCGTAGGTCTCTAAGGCATCAAAATAGCTGATTCTCCTAAAAGGCGGCTTTCCTGCGGTCTTATAGACCCCATATTTCTCAAATATTGGCGGAAGCACGGTCTCTATCACCGAAAACACGTCCTCAGAAGTCGCAAAAGACATTTCCATATCCAATTGATAGAACTCTCCCGGGGATCTATCCGCCCTCGCGTCCTCGTCCCTGAAGCAAGGGGCAATTTGGAAATACCTGTCGAAGCCGGAAGCCATGAGTATCTGCTTGAATTGCTGCGGGGCCTGCGGCAGGGCATAGAATTCCCCCGGATGCAGGCGGGAAGGGACCAAATAGTCCCTTGCCCCCTCTGGGGACGAGCAGGTAAGTATGGGAGTAGTGATCTCCAGGAAGCCCTCATCAGTCATGGCTTTTCTGATATCGCTTATGATCTGGCTTCTAAGCACTATCTTGGACTTGACTTCTGGATTCCTGAGATCCAGGAAGCGATAGGTCAGCCTGGTATTCTCATCAAAGTCCTTTGACCTGGTCACTTCAAAAGGCAGCTCATTGTATCGGCACCTGCCCAAAACTTCTATATCCGTTGGAGCCACCTCGATCTCGCCGGTGGGAAGCTCCATATTCTTGGAGGATCTCTCTCTGACGATTCCTGTAACCCTGATTGTGGACTCTCGATTCAGATCATCTATGATCGCCATCATTTTCTCATCTTCAATAACTATCTGAGTAGTCCCATAAAAATCTCTTAGAATCAAAAAGGCTAGGTTCTTGCTGACCTTTCTTATGTTCTCATACCACCCACAAAGCGTGACGCTCTTTCCAGCGTCCCCTATTCTCAAATCATTGCATGTATTAGTCCTAGACTGCACCATTTTCGGCTCTCTCCGTATTCTCCCAAAATTCGTAACTATTCAGTTACCAAAAATCTCTTCTATTGTCTGATATCCCTCTTGGGACAGGTTTTCTTTTTGGAATTTCTTATTCTTCATCATTCCGGTGACAAGCACCACCTTACCCTCTTCCCTCAGATTATTTGCTCTCTCCATTATCTCAGGGATTTTTTCGCTTGAAAGCTTCTTATCTAGAAGAAAGGCGACCTTGCCATCGTCTCCGGGCACCTTAAAGCCCTGCTCAATGAGCATTGTAATAATTCGCTCGAAGCCTATCGAAAATCCGCAGGCCGGGACAGCCTTTCCAGTGAACCTCTCAACCATCCCATCGTACCTGCCTCCGCCGGCAATCGAGCTTCCAAAAGAATCTATGGTAATCTCGAAAATCGTGCCCGTATAATAGGACATTCCCCTAACGAGACAAGGGTCAAAGATTATCCTGTAATCGGAATTCTTTTGAACCGCGCTCACATTCTTAATAATTGAAATCAGGGAGGACACCGTATCAGAAGAAACGTTATCTCCCAGCTTCTCTCCCAGCTCACTCACCGCATGAGTCTCATCTTCAGCACTCGAATCCTGCTTGAAAAGGAAAAAACCTAAAAATGAGTCAATTCTTTCAGAAGCTATGCCCTTTTGGAGAAGCTCTTCTTTCACCCCTTCTATCCCAATCTTGTCCATCTTGTCCAGGACAATGAAAACCTCTGAAGCCTCATTTTCATCTATTCCTGAAGCCGCAGCCATTGCCTTCAGGAGCTTTCTGTCCGATATATGTACCGTGAAGCCCTTGAATCCAAGCTTAAGGAGCAGAGAGGACGTCGCCAGAATCAGCTCTGTCTCGGCCAGTACTGAGCTATCGCCCAGAATATCTATATCGCATTGGGTGAATTGCCGGAACCTTCCCCTCTGCGGCCTGTCCGCACGAAAAACGCTGCCCGTCTGAAATGCCTTGAACGGGACAGGAAGCTCTGCGCTATGATTGCTGTAATATCTTGAAAGCGGAAGGGTCAAATCGTACCTGAGCCCCGAATCCGATAAGTCGGACACATCCTTGGCTTCATCCAGCTTCAGCTTCTCCCCCCTCTTCAAAATGCGGAATATCAATTTCTCATTCTCTCCGCCCTGGTTCGAGCAAAGATTCCCGAGATGCTCCACTATCGGAGTCTCAATTTCCGTAAAGCCATATTTACTATAAGTTTCCCTGACCTGCTGGAGCACATAATTCCTTATCTTCATCTCCTGCGGCAGTATATCCTTCATGCCGGTGACCGGCTTCTTCACTAAGTCCAATACTTGCACCTCATCCAATAAATGGATTCATTTTCCTTTCATCCCCAATGGTCGTATAGCTGTCATGCCCCGGGAATACCTGCACATCATCGTCTAAGGACATGAGCTTTTCATCTATGGATTTCTTCAGTTGCCTCATGGAACCCGTGGGCAAATCCGTCCTTCCGACAGACCTCGCAAATAAGGTGTCTCCAGAGAAAAGGATCTTTTTTTCCGATAAATAATAGCAGCAGCTCCCCTTTGTGTGTCCCGGCGTATGCAGGCAGACAAATCGTATCCCAGCGGCCTCAAACTCTTCATTGTCTTTTAGGAGCCTGTCTGCCTTCACCGTATATCCGCCCTCTATATGAGACCTAGATTCATTGAGTTCTGGGTCAGATAGCACCTCTTCTTCATCGCTAGATGCCAGTATCTGATAGCTCTTCCCCTCATCCTTCAAATGCGGCAATAAATCTATGAGTCCCAGAATATGGTCAAAATGCCCATGTGTCAAGAGAATCGCGCTTATGCTAAAGCCATCTCCCTTGACCATGTCATAGATCTCATCCCCGCTGTCGCCCGGATCTATCACCATGGCCTCCATATTGTCTTCATTCTCAATAATATAGCAATTCGTTTCGACCGGTCCCAGCACGAGGCTCTTAATTCTGATTTTCACTTATCCGCTAGTCCTTTCTATATTTATTACATCATGAACGGAGTGTATTTTCTTTATGATTCTGCCAAGCTCATCGGTATTATGAATATTGAAGCCCAGAGAAATGGTCGCAATTCCCGATTTATTCACCTTCGATTGTGCTTCTAAGATATCTATTCCCGCCTCTGTAAAAAGCTTCGATATATCAACCAATAGTCCGCTCCGATTATCCGCAAAAATATTTATCTCTGCCAAGTACTCGTCCCCGTTCTCCGCGCCCCTCTCCCATTCGGCTTCCAAGAGACGGTCACGCTCAGATTCAGACATCGAAAGTACGTTTATGCAATCTGTACGGTGAATCGATACCCCCCGTCCCTTTGTAACATAACCTACTATCTCGTCCCCCGGGAGCGGGCTGCAGCACTTTGAGAGATGGAAGGAGATCTCCCTCATTCCCCTCACCCTGATGCCGCCATAATTCTTGCCATTGCCGATTCTTTTTGCATTATGCTCTAATTCCAAAAGGGCCTCGTCATCCGTCAAGTGCCTTTGGTGGTCTGCCTTGTAGCGCTCCACCATCCGGTTGACGACCTGCCCCTCCTTCAAGCCTCCATGGCCTATCGCAGCATATACAGAATCCCAATCCTTAAAATGGTACTTTGACATCACGATTTCCTGGTAGTCGCTCTTCATGATGTCCTCAAGGCGGATCCCGTGCGCCTTCAGATAATTTAAGAAGGCCTCTCTTCCCCTTGCAATGTTTATTTCCTTATTCTCGTTCTTGAACCATTGATTGATCTTTGAGCGAGCCTGAGTGCTTTTGACGAAGCTCAGCCAATCCAGGCTCGGTCCCCTGGAATTCTGGCTGGTTATTATCTCGACCCTGTCCCCATTTTGAATGGCGCAATCTATATTTACGAGCTTGCCATTAATCCTGGCGCCCACCATCTTGTTCCCAACTGCTGAATGGATACTATAGGCAAAATCTACGGGTGTCGAGTCCTTTGGAAGGTTCTTTACATCTCCCGTAGGAGTGAAACAATAGACGGAGTCCGAAAAAAGGTTCAAATCGCTCTTTATCAGGCTCATGAATTCCTTATTATCCGATAGATTCCTCTGCCAATCCAAAATCTGCCTGAGCCAGGCAAACTTCTCTTCCTCCAATCCGTCGGGATGATTCCCGTTAGCAGATTCCTTATACTTCCAATGGGCCGCTATCCCATATTCCGCAGTCCTATGCATCTCATAGGTGCGAATCTGTATCTCGAACGGCGTGCCGGAGGGACCTATGAGGGAGGTATGCAGCGACTGGTACATATTAGGCTTTGGCATCGCCACATAGTCCTTGAATCTGCCGGGGATTGGCTTATACATTTCATGTATTATCCCCAAGGCTGAATAGCAATCCTTCACACTATCCACGATTATACGGACAGCGAACAGGTCGTAAAGCTGATCCAAGGTCTTATTTTGATTCACCATCTTCTTATAAATCGAGAAGAAATGCTTTATCCTGCCTGTCACCTCGGCCTTGATCTCAGCAGCCTTCATGTGGCGATCGACGTCTTCCACAATGCTCCGCACGAATTCTTCTCTCTCATCCTTTTTCTGGGAAATCTGGTGAGCGAGGTCATAGTAGACATCCGGCTTAAGGTATTTTAAAGAAAGGTCGTCCAGCTCTACCTTTACCTTGGATATACCCAGTCTCTCCGCTATAGGGGAATAGATATCCAGAGTCTCCCTGGCTATCTCTATCTGCTTCGCCGGGGGCTGGAATTCCAAAGTCCTCATATTGTGAAGGCGGTCGGCCAGCTTTATCAGAATTACCCTTATGTCCCTTGCCATTGCGAGGAACATCTTCCTGAGATTGTCCGCCTGAAATTCTATCTTATCGCCTAAATACTTTATCTTGGACAGCTTGGTGACTCCATCCACGAGATTAGCGACCTCTTCAGAAAACTCCCTCGCTATATCCTCCTTTGTCATTATTGTGTCTTCCACAACATCATGCAGGAGTCCGGCGACGATTGTCTCTTTATCCAGTTCCAATTCGGCCAGTATGATTGCGGTGCTCAGAGGATGTATAATATAAGGCTCGCCGCTCTTTCGAAGCTGCCCACTATGAGCCTTATCCGCAATGCCAAAGGCCTTCTCAATCAAGGATATGTCATCCGATGGATGGTACTTATGAACACTCTTTATAAGGTCGGAATAGAGCTCTTCTGGAGCAGTATGATTCTGGGCAGAATACAACCTCGACCTGTCAAAAATCTTATCAGATATACTACTCACCTCCATTCCGCTATTATCCATAAACTTACAAAGATAATATTTTACAGTTAATCATTTATTTTAACATTCACACTCCACTAATGCAAGAAAAGAATAAGGTCCGCCAGGGGCAAACTTACATCGCCCCCAGCAAGACCTTGTTTTAATTTAAAGGTTTGATCTTAAGCTAGAAATTAATTACTATTATCTCATAAATGCTCTAAAATGAGGGCTCGCAATGCTGCATTTATCTCCAATGAGCATAGAGATTATGGTAGTGAGCTGTCTTTACGATAGTACTCGCCGTGACCTGTGTGCCTCCTGTAGGTTCCGTGAACCAGCCAACGAAGGTATAACCAGCTTTTGTGGCATTGGTCGGCAGGTCGCTCCCATAGGGCTGATCGAAAGTAAATACTTCCTGCTTCCACACAGCTCCGTCAGCTTCCAGCTTGAATCCCACTCCGATACCACAAGCGAGCCAATTCGGGGTAAGTATCACGATTGCTCCATGCTCGGTCGTCAAGTTCTTATGCTCGTAGCCCATCCTGTAAGAAGTCGACCCATCACTCCAATTATATGCCATGTAGCCGTCTTTCTCGAAATGATTCTTCGGCAATTCAGCAGGCACATCATAGGTCATTTCCATATCCGGATAAGAACCAGATGCCCCATCGCCAGGCTGGAATCTCACTGTGTATTTTATTGGTTTCCAGACAGCCCTGAAGCTCAGATTGCCCGTAGTCCCTTTTGTCACTCTCGTTACAGCTACCGGGTCTGTGTCAGGTGCCTCAGCAGAAAGCCCACCCTCTACATTCGTCATATCCACCCATCCCTGGAAGAGATAGCCTGTCTTTTTCGGCTCTTTTAGAGTAAAATCGGATTCAATCGTATAGGTATCTGGATTCCCATCATTCGTACCGCCAACCAAGTCGTAAGATACGCTATAGGGCACAGCTTTATAAACAGCCTTTATCTCATAGTCACCCATCACAGGTGAATCGAAATCATACACCTCGTCATTCATATACCAATTAAGGAACTCATAATGCTCCCTTGCCCTTGTTTCAGGCTTTGCGACCTTTCCTTCGGGCTCTATATCCTGCACCTCGATAGTGCCTAAACCGTCCAAATCGATACTCACATGATAAAGCGTCCTGACCCTGAAGGAATCCTCCGCTCCCCAAGGGAAGCCATCCAGGAAACCATTGTAGATTATGTCCACATTTTTGAATCCATTGAATGCCCCCGGGCTTATCGCTTTCATCCCCTCTGGAATCGATACCTGCTTTGCTTTTGAGCCCTCAAAGGCGCCTGCACTGATACGGGCAATCTCGATTCCATCCACGAATTCGGGTATTTCAATCTCGTTAAGCGCCTTGCCTTCCTCTGTGAGTCCTGTTAAATATCCTCTTTCGTTAATTACGAACATTTCTGCCCAAACCGCTTCAATGGAGAGGTCCGAAACTATCGGTGTCTCAAAGTCAAAGCTATTCCCCTCGTTTTTCCAGCCCTTAAAGATATAGCCCGCTCTCTTAGGAGTTTCCGGCTTAATCGCCTTATTCCCCGATTTCACGCTTTGCGAGGGAATCACTATCCCGCCATCCGATATAAAGGACACTGTGTAGCTAATATTCTCATCTATTATCTCAACCGGCTTTTCATCCCCTTCGGATCCAGGATCTCCTTCATCTCCACTGCCAGATCCTTTATTTTCATCGATTTCTTTCACTTTATCGCCATCATCGATTCCATTCTTAGACTCGCTTTTATTTGAATCCTCTTTATCGGTCTCAGAATCGCTTGCTCCCTGCTCATTTCCTGATTCTTTATCGTCATTCAAATCATCGCTCTTGCCTCCATCCATTTCATCTTTGGTTTCATCGACTGGTACTTCCTCACTACCAGAATTGCCGTCATCGGAGTTATCAATACTATTATTATCTGAGACATTCCCCTTTGAATCATCGGCTTTTGAGTCGCTGTTTTCAGACGATGCGTCCGAATTATCTTGACCTGTGCCATTTTTTGAGTCGTTATTTTGGCCTGTACCATTCGTCGATACAGAATCCTCGCTTAGAGCCTTATTCTCCTTATTTTTTGTATCATTTGCTGAAGCGGAATCCGTCCCATTGCTATCTTCGTTCTTTGCCGAAGAATCCCTTTTGCCGTCCTCCTCATTTTCTGATGGCACACTATCTCCACCCAAATTATTATCAGAATTAGAGGAACCCGTGTCTGCCGAAGAATTGCCAGAAGCAGATTTTCCCTGTTCTCCTGAATCATTCCCCGATAAAGCTGGCGCATCTTGCGACACGCTATCCCCGCTTCCTGATGAATTGCTCGAAGCGGAATCATTTCCTTCTCCAGCCCTATTGTCGGAAGCAGTTCTTTCTTCACCCCCGATATTGTTCTCAGATGGCGAAGCCTCACGATTTTTATCATTCTCAGATACAGATGAAGTATTCCCAGATACCTGCTCTTGTGAGGGGTGGATATTTGAATCCTTATTATCGGCTTTATCTTTTGATGAGGAATTCTCACTCACACTTGCTTCTTCGTCCTTATTCTGTTCCTCGCTATCCCTATTTTTATTTGAAGAATTAGAACTGGTACTGTTCTCGCTCACCTTATTTTTGGATTTATTGTTAGCCTTTTCATCGGATTCAACTGTTTCAACCTTATATTCTCCGTTTTTTGCAATCCGAAGCAGCTTACCATTGTGTCCATTGACAGGGTCAATCAAGACAATTTCCCTTAAATCCCCGCTGCTGACAGAAGCGGTAACGTCCTGAGTCCTATATTCGTCTCCGGTAACTACGACCTCAACCTTCGTCCTCTTGCCTCCAATCTTCGATGTCAATCTGGCTTTTCCAGTAGTAGTCCCTATGACGACCCCATATTCCGAAACTGATGCCACGCTTGGATTATTCGATGTCCACATAGCTAATTCATGCGAAGGCAGCATTAGCAGCTTCTTCTCATTCTTATCCAGAGTCAGGCTGGTATCCCCGGAATACTTTTCCTCTACATAAGCCTTGATCTTGTGCCCATCGGAGCCAGCTAGCATGCAGTTTCCTTTTTGCACCCCTGTCACCTTTCCTTTTTCCGCATGGGCGTTATCTCCTGAAACCGTCCAGGACAGCTTCGCCGCTCCTTTGATTGCAATTTTTTCAGATTTTCCCTCCGAAACATTCATGACGAGAGTGGACCCCGGCGTATCCTGGACCTTTACCGAGGCCCTGAATTTCTTCCCTCCCGCAATCGCATATACAAAGGTTTTTCCAGGTCCCACGGCTGTCACCATTCCATCGTCCACCTGAACCACATTTTGATTAGCTGATATCCAGGCAGTCTTCCACCCTACGCTGTCTATCTCATACCCATCGGTAATCAGCATGAGCTTCTTTTGACCGCCTACTTGTAAATTCACTTTCTTTTCAGTTAATTGGGGTTCAATGACCCTTATGCTAAATGTTTGTGTTCCGGTTTTTACCTTAGCTGTACCTCTAGCCTTTACAACCGCAACTCCTTTTCCATTTATTTTAATAATACTCTCATCAGAAGAAGTCGCTCCTTTTCCGGTGTACCACTTTTGTCCCTTTACCAATCCAAAGGTGCCATCGCTCAATGGCACCGGGCGGCACTCCACGCCCGAGTAAATTGGCGCATACACCCCGGTCTTTTGAGAAGATGCCTTGGAAGCAGCAGCGCCCTGCCCTGAAACAGCGCTAATTTGATACTCCATCCGATTTTCGGGATTACCCGAAACAAAATCCCCCGCAAAAGAAGGGAGACATTGACCAAAGGTCAAAGAAAGAGCCAGAACGGCAGATAGAAATTTTTTATTGTGCATAAAACCTCCAAAAATGGGTCTTAATTTCAATGAAAGACAATCATTTAAACTAATTCCCCAGACATGACAGGACTAAGTACATCCTGCGATAGAACTATTATTCGTTTTTATTATTCCTAAATGAAAAATCGGGAGAAACCCCAAGAAAATCACGAACTCCTTGACCCCGAACGAGGAGTAGAAGTGATTTAAGAAAGTTAACACTTTATAAACTTTTTGTCAAGACATTTGTAAAAAGCCTTAAGACTTTATAAAAGAGTGTGATATCGATATTTCCGCTAACTATATTTAAATAATTCCTATAAATACCATAGAAAAGACAGATAAACAGGGTGCATACCAAGAATATGTATTCCCAAATAGCGCAGCGCTCAGAGCCTGTTTTAATGTACTTTATTGCTCTATATAGGAGATATATGCCAATGAGAGGCATTATTGTCAATGAGAGAAGATTGTATTGAAGCGCCTCCCTGAACCTGCCGGAGAAAACTGAGTTTACTGCCCTGGTCATTCCACAGCCAGGACACTGTAAGCCAGTAATCAAGCGGAAAATACAGGGAATACCGCTTGATGTAAGCCTGGTGAAAATTAGATAAGCCGTGCCTGCAGCCAAAATTTGAAATACTGGCCTTAAGACCGTTCTCAGGCGTTCTTTAACCTTTGGATCATGAATAAAAAAATCAGCAAATCTCATTAATTCGTCATACAGCACAGGGACAACTTCCTGGGAAAACTTAACCTGCGCAGATAAACAATAGTTAATTATTCATTTGCTCAAGAAGAAGCCCTATGCTGTCCATTTGATGTCCCTTATAAATTATTTTCAATACAATAATTGATACGGGATATTATAGTAAACGCACAGTACGTTACTAAAATTTAATGCACTCGACCGCACAATGGAAAGTGCCGCCATAGGCGGTATGCGGCCGGCGCAACGGAAACGAATCATAAAAAGGCGGAACTATAAGCCGGGTTCTGTGAACGGTGATAATCCATCTAGGACTGCCATTACTGACAGCCTCAAGCGACCTACCAGAGAGCAGGGATTTCTCCCGGACCGGGCAAGTCCAAAAGAAGGCTCCGTGAAGCCCCTCATGCTCTCTATTCGTCTTGCTTCGGATGGGGCTTGCCATGCGCCTTGTGTTGCCACTTGGCCGGTGGTCTCTTACACCGCCGTTTCACCCTCACCTGGGTCCAGCCCAGGCAGTTTACTTTCTGTTGCGCTTTCCCGTGAGTTACCTCAGCCGGACGTTATCCGGCATCCTGCCCTGCGAAGCCCGGACTTTCCTCTCGCCCTCCGCTGCGAAGCCGTTCAAACGACCTCGCAGAGAAAGAGCCAGCTATCACCCATTCCGCCTTATGTATCATGCTCAACAAATCCTACTTAAACTGCGCCGTCATCGTGCCGGTTTAGCGGATATTTTCCTTATGCCGCCACTCACATATAGCACGACCCGCCAATGAATTCCCTTATGAGGGAATCTGATGGTACAATAGAAGCATCCAGCCCCAAGAAATATTGCAGGAATTTCAAGAGCCTCAAGGCCTCCTGGTAGTTCTCACTATTGGGCTTAATAGAATAGAGAAGCGGCTCCACGAATTGTTTCAAGACCGATATTTCGTAGACCAGGGCGGAATTAAAGATGGCATCCGCTTTTTCCTGTAATGGGAAGATATTCTCTTCCTCCCCCCGCCTTACCTTACTCCACATTGAGAGGGTGCGCTCTGCTGAGGTCCCCCTGCTCATGTAATCTCTAACGATGCGGCGTATCAGCCTTCCATCGGTCGTGGATATCCTGTTATGTTCATCTATATTCATTGTCGTGAGAGAACTTATATAGATCTTGAATTTCTGCTCTCTCGCAATGTCCGGGGCAATTTCATCGGACAGTCCGTGAATACCCTCCACCACCACTACATCCTCGGTCCCAAGCTTGACCGGGTTTCCATAGTATTCCTTGACTCCTGTGAGGAAATTATAGCTCGGCAGAACAACCTTCTGCCCTGCCAGGAGATCTTTCATGTTGCTGTTGAATTCATCCAAATCAAGGGACTCTAAAGCTTCGAAATTCTTCGTGCCATCCTCAGCAAGCGGCACCCTCTCTCTTCCCAGATAATAATTATCGAGAGTTATGACCCTTGGATGCAGCCCATGAGACAAAAGCTGGACCCCTAATCTATGTGAGAAGGTGGTCTTCCCAGAGGATGAGGGTCCTGCAATCGTTATGAACTTGCTCTTCCTTTTCGATATCTCTTCAGCAATCTCTGAAATCCTGCTGTTAACAAGGGCTTCCTGCGCAAGCACAATGTCAGTGATCCTTCCCTCGCAAATGCTGTCGTTCAAGGCCCCAACCGTTTCCACTCCAAGCATGCTGCTCCATGATACGGACTTCTCCATCGTCTCAAAGATGGAGGGCATATCTTTTATCGGAGGAACGCTGTCAGGATCGCCTCTCTTGACCATCTGGAGTATCATCCCGCCCTTATAAAGCTGGAGGTCGAATTGGGAAAGATATCCCGTCGATGGGACCATGAAGCCATAGAAATAATCTACGTAGTTTTCAAGGATATACATATTGATGTCGGAGCTCATCCTATAGTGAAAAAGCCTCTCCTTATCGCGCATTCCGACATCCCTGCATTTTTTTCGTACCTCATCAATGGAGTATTTCTTCTTAACTATGGGGACATCCTTTTCCACTACTTCCATCATCCTTTTTTTTACCCGGCTCACAAGTTCCTTATCCAAGATAAACTTGCCCTTTGCAGTACAGTAGTATCCAGGACCCATGGAAAATCCTATTTTCAGTTTTTCCACCTTATCCCTGCCAACGACATCGTAGAAAGACTTAAGGAAGAGCATACATACGCCCCTTTTATAGGTCTTATGTCCTATATGTCCATCAATCGTCTCAAATTCCAATTCTATATCGCCGTCAGCCACATGAAAAAGCTCTTTCAGCTTGTTATTCACCCTAGCAAGCACAATCGGATAATCATAATTCTTTTGGAATTCTTCTGCTATCTCCATGTAGCTTATTCCTCTGGGATAAGAATACTGTTCGCCTCTATAAGTGATAATGGCTTCTTCCTTCATCTCTTCCTCCTAATGCGTTTCCTTTGCGCCGGCTGCGCGCCGCCTCTGACGGCACACTCAAATTATGTTTAACCCGCGTATCTTATGCCTTTAGGATAATGCAATATATGGTTCGGCTTCTTCCGCAGCATATACCTTTAATCCTGGCAAATTATCCTTAAAGTATGAAATCATTATATCCTTAAACAGCTTCTCTATACCAAAATGCCCTGCGTCAATGACCGCAAATCCCTGCTCAATCGCGTCAATCCCCTCATGATGGCTTATGTCGCCGGTAATTACTATGTCCGCTCCCGCTTCTATGGCAGTTCCTAAAAGGGACCCTCCAGAGCCGGGAATCACCGCCGCCTTACTTATCATCTTATCGAGCCTTCCAAAGACCCTTGCATCGGATAATGAAAAGGCTTCCTTGACCAAAGAAGCGAATTGCTCAAGCGACATTTGAGAATTTAAGAACCCCGCTGCCCCGAAGCCATACTCCCTGCCGCTCAAAACATCCATGTTTCCGGTCCCTGCTATTGTCACCGTTTCCCGCAAGCCCAGCTTTTTGGCAGCCTCAATCGCCATATGCGTCTGGTCAAAATTCGTGTGCATTGCAGCATAAGAAATATCGTTTTTTATCAAGCTAATTATCCGCTTCCCGATAAAATCCTCATATAAGACCTTTTTTAAGGGCTTAAAAACCAAGGGATGGTGGGTCAAAATAAGGTCAGCTTGATACTTGACCCCCTGCTGAATGACCTCATCCGTTGCATCCACTGCAACTAATACTGTCTTTATATCTCTGTCCTGAGTTCCAACTATAAGACCTACATTGTCCCAACTCTCAGCATATTTGAATGGAGCGAATCCGTCCAACATTTTCAGTACTTCATCAAGCCTCATACAATTGAATGACCCCCTCAATCAGCTTTTTTTGAGACAGCAATTCCTCCAGCCGGTCTTTAGGCAAGCTCTCGCTGCTAGAAATTATCCTCATTATGAGTTCTCTGTCCGATTCAAGCTTCTCTAAAAGCAAAATATCTCGCCTTTCAATAAGGATTTTACCATAGATAAAATCTGCCTCGCTCCAGCAATTCTTAGACCCTGTAATGGTACTCTGAGTTGCTTCAATAAAATTATAAAACTTCCCGCCTTCTTTAATGAGTCTTTCTTCGGAGATATTAAACCCCATATCCAGAATGTCTCTTCTGAAGCAGTCCTGCTCGGACTGAGGTCCAAAGACGAATCTTTTTATTGACCGAAGGACCTCTTCCTGCGCTTCCTCCAAAATCCTTACAATCGTCCTGCCGCCCATCCCCGTAATGACAACTGTATCGGCTTCCCCGGACCTTAAGTCCCTTAAACCGTCTGATTTTGAAAACCTGATTTTACTAGCCACAGAAGCCCCCGCCAGCCTTGCGTTTTGTCTTGCCCTGTCTAAGGGACCATCTCTTAGGTCAACCGCAACAGCTTTCTCAATGATTCCTGATTCAAGCAGGTTTATAGGTACGAATCCATGGTCACAACCTATATCGGCTAAAGAGTGCGATTCTCTGGATTTTATCATTTCAATGAGACATTCTAGTCTCTTGCTGATCCCAGTCATCAATCCAGAAAATCCTTCAGCTTTCTGGACCTGCTGGGATGCCTGAGCTTCCTCAATGCCTTAGCCTCAATCTGCCTTATTCTCTCCCTTGTCACCTTGAATTCTCTTCCCACTTCCTCCAAGGTGCGGGCTCTTCCATCATCCAAGCCAAAACGCAGCCTTAAAACCTTCTGCTCCCTTTCTGTCAGGGTAGAGAGCACTTCCATCAACAGCTCTTTTAACAGCATGAAAGTCGCTGCATCTGCGGGCACCGGCACCTGGTCATCCTGAATGAAATCTCCCAAGTGCGAGTCCTCTTCCTCGCCAATCGGCGTCTCTAAAGAGACCGGTTCCTGGGATATTTTGAGTATCTCCCGCACCCTATCGACTGGCATGTTCATTTCTTTTGAGATTTCCTCGGGCGTAGGTTCCCTTCCAAGTTCCTGCAATAGCTGCCTTGAGACACGGATTAGCTTATTAATCGTTTCGACCATATGTACCGGAATACGGATAGTGCGTGCCTGATCCGCTATCGCCCTGGTTATTGCCTGCCGTATCCACCAGGTAGCGTATGTCGAGAACTTGTACCCCTTCCTATAGTCGAATTTCTCTACAGCTTTGATAAGGCCCAGGTTCCCTTCTTGAATAAGATCCAGAAAGAGCATGCCCCTTCCAACGTATCGCTTGGCAATACTGACAACAAGTCTGAGATTCGCCTCTGCAAGCTTCTTCTTCGCCTCCTCGTCTCCAAGCTCCATCCTCTTCGCCAGTTCAATCTCTTCATCGGCCGAAAGAAGGGGTACCTTTCCTATCTCTTTCAGGTACATTCTGACAGGATCCTCAATTGATACGGTATCGGGGATGAGAAGATCCAAGTTTTCGACATCTGGAGTCTCGTCATCGTCAATATCCAAGTCCAAATCCATATCAGCTTCCTCGTCATCCTCGATGTCGCTGATCTTAAGGAAGGCGATATTGTTCTGATCAAGGGTCTCAATGATACGTTCATACTGATCTTCACCAAGCTCATAGCCCATGAAGAAATCGTTGATTTCGGTATCATCCAGCACCCCTTTATTCTTTTTTCCGAAATCTACAAGGTCTTTCAACCGTTCTTCAAACTGTGCTTGTGCCTTTTCATCCATCTGCATCATCCCCCAAAATATGAATACTTATCCCAGAAAGATCCTCTAAAGCTTTCTTTTCTGAAAGCGCTCTCCCGATAGGGTCCTGAGATTCTTTCAATTTGTGCATGAGGCCATTTTTCTTGATCCTTATGACTAAATCTGTGATTGCTTTTTCCTTTTCGTGAATCGAAAGGCTTTTGTCCAGTTCCTGCGAGAATATCTCTGCGACCTTCCTCTCATCTTGCGTTTCCTGAAAAGCGCTGATGATATCCGCAGGAGATAATCTGCCTGATTCCAACTGTCCAAAAAGCAGCTCTGCAACAAGCCTATAAATACCCTCAGTAAATTCAAAGGGCTGTAAATAAGGCTTAATTGAATCGTAGAGCTTGGGATTCTTGACTATTTCCGCTAACAGAAGCTTCTCAGCCAGGATTTCCCCACTGTCCTTGTCCGATGCCCTGCGATTCCTCAATCCCGGACTCTGTGGCTCCTTCCCGGCAATATCCGTGCCAGTCCTGTCTGTCGGCCCCATCAAGACATATTGTTCCACGAGCCTATGCAAGGCATCGGGACGTATCATGTACTCTGTTGCAAAAGAGTCCGTATAATTAGACCTTTCAAGCTCTGAATCTATCTGCGAAAGCCTCTTAGCCAGGCTTTCCTCAAACTTTGTTCGGTCCCCCGGCTTTGAGAGATCGAAACCCTCTTGCATAAAATGAACCTCAAAAAGCAGGCTGTCCTCCGCCCCTTCTATTCTCATACGGAATTCATCTACGCCTCTTGACTTTAAGAACTCATCCGGGTCCTTGCAAGGGTCCAAATGAAGCACCTTACATTCAAGCCCGCCTGCATTCAAGATAGGTATGGCCCGAAGAGCAGCTTTTTTCCCGGCAGAGTCCGAATCATAAGACAGTATGACCTCGCTCACGTACCTCTTCATAAGAGTCGCATGGTCTGGAGTGAATGCTGTGCCAAGCGATGCCACGGCCTCATTGAAGCCTGCCTCATGCATCGAGATAACATCCATATAGCCCTCGCAGGCAATGAAGTAGCCCTTCCTGCTCTTTGCCGCCCTATTCAGGCCGTAGAGGTTCTTCCCTTTCTCAAAAATAGGGGTCTCCGGGGAATTCAGGTATTTCGGCTCTCCTTCACCCATCACCCGTCCCCCGAACCCAATCACCCTATTCTTAACATCCATTATCGGGAAGATCACTCTATTCCAGAATCTGTCCCTTAGTCCGGCTTTTTCATCAGCCTTTCCAAGACCGGCCTCTATGATTTCCTGATCTGTATATCCCTCGGCTTTCAAGACCTTGCACAGCCCTCCGTCAAGGCTTGCGTAGCCTAACCCAAAATCCCTCATTATCTGGGTCCCAAGCTTCCTGGACATAAAATATCTTAAACCCGGCTCCCCCTTGGGAGAGCGCAGCTGCCTGTAGTAGAAAGCAGCAGCATCCTTATGAAGTCTTAATAATCGCTCTCTTACACTCGACTTTTCTTTTTCGCCCTCGGAAGATTTCTCCGGAAGCTTGACTCCTGCCCTCTCTGCCAGTTGTTCAACAGCCTCTAGAAAGTTCAGGCTTTCGTACTCCATTAAAAATGAGAATACATTTCCCCCTGCACCGCAGCCAAAGCAATGATAAAACTGTCCCGTTATCGACACGCTGAATGATGGAGTTTTTTCCTGATGAAAGGGGCATAGGCCAACAAAATTAGCCCCCCTTTTTTTCAATTTCACATATGAGCCAATGATATCGACAATATCATTCTTGGATCTGACTTCTTCTACGATTTCTTCTGGATAGTACATTTATATGACTGCTCAATCAATATCTCTTGTTTGCCCCAATATATATTGAGAAATACGCCAACAGCCCGCCGTTCTATCGCCCTAGGAGCGAATGGATAAGCTAAAACTCAATATTCATCAATTCCAGAAAGTTCCAGCGATAGAGCTTTATAAGCCATCCAACGGTCAATATGAAAGATGAGAGGATTGGAATAATCATAAGAGGCCAAAGGAAGAATTTCTCTGCCACAGCGTCCCTTCCAAATGCCCTCTTATAGGTCGCATAATCTGCTATATTTACTATAAATAGGACTAAGTATCCATGCCAAAAAAAGAACGCAGACTCTTCCTGCCCGGCATAGAGCCAAACAACATTAACGATTTCAAGAAGAATCACGACAACGAAGACAATAGTACGTTTCTCAGGTCTTTTTTTAGATACCAGCCCTAAAAGAAGTGTAAATAGAATCCCCTCGCCAATAGCACGAATCCAATTCATAAATGCCATCATTGCAAAGAACGGCTGCCGCTCTGCGACAGCCGACCTTTGATTACTGAATTTATTTCTTCGCTTCTGCAGCAGCCTTTGCGACTTCTGCGGCATAATCCTCTTCTTTTTTCTCCATTCCCTCTCCGGTCTGGAAACGGACAAAGCCTTTCACGTTTATCTTGGCTCCCTCAGCCTTTGCAACCTCGTCGATATATTTCTGTACGCTCTGCTTCCCGTCCTCTGCCTTCACATAGACCTGATCCAGAAGGCAGATTTCCTTGAATTCCTTATTGAGCCTGCCCATGACGATGCCATTCCAAATCTTCTCATTCGCATCAGGCTTCTCATTCTTAGCTTCTGCCAGGAAGATTTCCTTCTCTCTGGCAATGAAGTCTTCGCTGATCTCATTGGATCTAGTATACTTTGGAGAAAGAGCCGCGACCTGCATGGCTATGTTCTTTCCCATCTCATCTATGGCATCGCTCTTTTTGTCCGTTTCTATGTCCACAAGGACGCCGATTTTTCCATTTGCGTGAATATACGACGCTATGAACCCATTCGGCTCCGCCACTCTCTGGAACCTGCGGATATTCATGTTCTCAGAGATAATGGAAATCGCCTGTGAAAGCGCTTCCCTTACAGTTACGGATGAATCCTTATTCCACTTTTCTTCAAGGAAGGCGTCCAAAGTAACGGCCTCGGAAGCAAGTGCCTGGGAAGCCACATCCTGCACATATTCCCTGAATTTGTCCCCGTTGGCCGCAAAATCGGTCTCGCAATTGACCTCTACTACCACCGCGCGTTTTTCATCATCGGAAACCGCTGTGAGGGAAAGGCCTTCAACGGCTATCCTTCCCGCCTTCTTCGCGGCTCCGGCAAGGCCCTTCTCTCTAAGGAAATCAATTGCCTTGTCCATATCTCCATCGGTCTGGGACAATGCCTTCTTGCAATCCATCATCCCGGCACCGGTAATCTCTCTAAGTTCCTTTACTTGACTTGCACTAATTGCCATCTATCTTACCTCTCTTATTTCTTATTCTTCTGTTGCTTCTGCTTCTATTTCAGGCTCTTCCTGAAGTTCCCCGCTTTCTTCTTCCACTTCCTCTGCCTGTCCCTGATTAGCTTCCACGACAGCATCGGCCATCTTTGAAACAATGAGCTTCACTGCGCGAATAGCGTCATCGTTCCCAGGTATCACGTAATCCAATTCTTCAGGATCGCAATTCGTGTCAGCTATCCCAATCAAGGTGATTCCAAGAATCTTCGCTTCCTGGACGCAGATATGTTCCTTTTTCGGGTCTACTACGAATATGACATTGGGAAGCCTCTTCATCTCCTTGATGCCGCCCAGGTTCTTCTGCAGCTTATCATGCTCTTTTTGAAGCAGAGCCACTTCCTTTTTAGGAAGGACATCGAAAGTCCCATCCTTCGCCATATTCTCTATTTCCTTGAGCCTCTTGATCCTGGATTGGATAGTCTTGAAATTCGTAAGCATCCCGCCCAGCCATCTCTCGTTTACATAGTACATGCCGCAGCGCTCAGCCTCCTGCTTGATAGCATCCTGAGCCTGCTTCTTTGTCCCAACGAAGAGAACTGTGCCGCCGTCAGCGACCGCATCTCCTACGGCATTATAAGCCTCATCCACCTTGCCCACCGTCTTCTGGAGATCGATGATATAGATACCATTCCTCTCTGTATAGATGTAAGGCTTCATTTTGGGATTCCATCTCCTGGTCTGATGGCCGAAATGCACTCCTGCTTCCAATAGCTGCTTCATTGAAATAACGCTCATTTTTTCCTCCTGACAGTTTAGGGATTAGCCTCCCCTCACTGGCTCATATCATCTCTGCAGTTCAAGCCCCTCTAAGGAGCCACTGTCCGCCGATCCATGAGCCTGTATTATTGATTTTCTATGTCCCTGTTTCAGGATTTAGTAATCCTGGAATTCCTTTTAGAATTAACTATTCCCCTAAAGAGACACGCTTTTTTATAGTATCATATTTGTAAAGCATTTACAAGCAATTTTTCAAGAGTTTTATTTGTATTTTTCCTATAATTATGCTATATTCTAACGATTTTATTGCCTGTGCGTATAAATAACTATTCAAACGCTCAGGCTGAAACCTTAAAACTATGAAGAATCAGAATACTCAAAATAAGGAAAATTTGGTAATGGGGATATTGGCTCATGTAGATGCCGGCAAGACGACCCTGATCGAGTCGCTGTTGGCGTTTACCGGCGCCATCAAAAAGGCCGGCCGCGTGGATCATGGCAGCGCCTTCCTCGATACGGACTCTCAGGAAAGGCAGCGAGGCATCACTATTTACAGCAAAATCGCCCTCATGACCACAAAAAATTTCAATATAACCATCCTGGATACCCCCGGCCACTCCGATTTTTCATGCGAAATGGAAAGGACTCTCTCCGTCCTGGATTTCGCCTGTCTCATTGTGAGTGCCTTAGATGGTATAACCGGCCAGCTCATTAGCATTTGGAATCTTTTACGTACCTATAATATCCCTCTGATGATTTTTGTGAATAAGATGGATCAGGCGGGTTCCGACAAGGATTCCGCGATGAAAGATATTGTGAGCCGTCTTTCCTCTTCCTGTCTCGCTTTTCAAGCTGATGTCAATTCTGATTCGCTTCAAGAGGAGCTCTCTCTCCTGGATGAAGAGCTCCTCGAAAAATATCTCTCCGGAAGCCCTATAGAGCGCACGGATATCTCTAAGCTCATAATGGGACGCAAGCTGTTTCCCGTCCTCTTCGGTTCCGCCCTTCACTCACAGGGGATTGATAATTTAGTTTCTATAATAGATTCCTACGTGACTCCAAATACCCCTGGTCCCGAATTCTCTGCCTCTGTCTATAAGATCTCAAGGGAAAACGGTTTGAGATTATCCTGGATGCGGATTTTTGGAGGAAGCCTAAAGATCAGGGATGAAATCAACGGCAGCAAGATCGGAGAGATCAGGCTTTATAACGGAAAAAAGTATTCTCTTATTTCAGAGGCCGGGGCCGGCCAGATTGTCGCCTGCCCAGGAATACCCGGATTAAAAGCGGGAGATTCACTGGGGGCTCTGTCCAATAATAAGCCCTCATCCCCGCTAATAATGCCAACCGAAACTACGGAGATCCTCCTTCCAGAGGGTTACGATGTCCATGCGGCTTTTTTGCAAATTTCCGAGATAGGGGAAGAAGAGCCTTCGCTATCGGTTTCCCATGAGACGGACACTAACAAAATTTATGTCAGCATGATGGGACAGATACAGGGCGAGATCCTGAAAAACACGCTCTTAGAACGCTTCAACCTGAGCGTGTCTTTCGGCCCTCCCAAGGTCATTTTTCTTGAAACCATTAAAAGTCCCGTAATCGGGGTAGGCCACTTTGAGCCTCTCAGGCATTATTCAGAAGTCCAGCTTCTAATCGAGCCCGCAGAACGGAACTCTGGCATAACTATAGATTCCATCTGCCCCACTGACCTGCTATCCTTATCCTGGCAAAAGCAGATTATCTCGTCTCTCCTCAGTTACCCGCATAGAGGAGTCTTGACAGGGAGCCGTCTTACGGACGTGAAAATCACCCTGCTTTCGGGCAAGGCTCACATCAAGCATACTGAGGGCGGGGATTTCAGGGAGGCCGCCCTGCGAGCCGTGCGCCAAGGCCTAATGCAGGCAGAAAATATCCTGCTGGAGCCCTTTGTTTCCGCGGCTATTTCCCTTCCAACGAGCTTTTTGGGAAGAGTGATGAGCGATTTAAGCCAGATGGGCGCTGAAATATCCCCACCAGAGATTTTTGGCGATAAAGCTGAGATAAAGGCAGCCATTAGTCAGACTGCCTTTTCAGGCTATGAAAAAATATTTACAGGGTATACTTCTGGACATGGGACTATTACCAAGAATTTCTCAGGCTATTCCCCATCCCCAAATCCAGATAAGATAATCCTTGAATCCAATTATGACCCAGAACGCGATTTATCAAATCCGTCCTACTCTGTCTTTTGCATGCATGGCGCCGGCACAGTAGTGCCCTGGGATAAGGTCTTTGACTATATGCACCTTCCCCTTTTCACGGATTCGGCAAAAAATAATCAAGACATTCTCTTCGACCCAATCGATGACTTGATTAATACGAAAGGATATAACCTGAGCGAAACTCATGAGATTCCCGAAGAACGTACTTTCAAGGAGATTGAGTCCGAAAGAAGAGCTTTTGACCAGGAATTAAAAGATATATTTGAAAGAACCTATGGACCAATAAAGCCAGAAGAAAGGACTGATAAGCAAAAGAAGAAGCCTCCTAAAAAAATAGACGGCAGCGACTATGTGCCTCCAAAGCCCCCTAAATCGAAGAAAGACAATACAAAAGAATATCTTTTGGTAGATGGCTACAATATCATCTTTGCCTGGGAATATTTGCGTAAACTCGCCATGGACGACATAAAGGCTGCGCGCGACAGGCTCATGGACGACCTCTCTGAGTACTCCCATATTTCCGGAAAGGCGATAATCTTAGTCTTTGACGCTTATAAGGTAAATGGCGGTAAGGAAAAAATCATGAAATATGGCAGCATAGATGTGGTTTTTACCAAAGAAGCGGAGACCGCGGACCTCTATATCGAAAAGACCACTCACAGCCTAAAGAAGAAAACCGACAAGATAAGCGTCGCAAGCGGAGATGGCCTGATTCAGCTAATAATATTAAGCAGCGGAGCAATCAGAGTCACTCCAATGGGACTCTATGATGCGATGATGAGGGAAAAGGATGAGCTATTAAATAGCATATAGATGCAATCAAATCTATACTAACATATCAAGGCTTGCCTGCCAATACATTCATTTCTTCCTATCTTGTCAGGCCCATTTTCGAGCACAGGATTCAGACCACGCTACATAGTCACTATTCTGGGTCATTTTTTTGACCGTGAATAGTGACTATTAGGTTATACTGATGTCTGCTTTAAATGATCATTTAAATTACGCCATTTCATGATCAGTGAAAGTCACTTATAATGACGGCTCAATGAACAAGCCCCCATGATGATAAACATGGGGGCGTTTTGGGTTATAGAATATCTTGTCTTTTTAACGGGACTGTGATCCTGATGAAACTGTATCGGGTATCGTTAAAAGGACTTCACTCTCTTCCACCATTCCCAACTGCCTTGCCCTGGCCCTTATCTCAGAATCCGACAGTCTCATGTGGCTTTGGGCCTCGCCCGTTATCCCACAGATCATTGCCGTCACAAGCATCCCTACTCCTAATCCTCTCAAATAATACTTAATTTTCACTTCTATTTATTCTTCCGTCTATTATATAAGTCGATTACCAGATTGACTTCTCCCACTCCCATATGCAGACTCTTCGCAATATCTACATTGGATTCACCATTTTCATGCCGCAGCACCACTTCCTCATTCCTCTCAGCCGGGGTCATTTCCTGTGGCTCTTCATCCATTAGAAATTCCCCGCCTAAATCGTTATTTATATCGGCATTTATGTTTTTGGGGCCTATCTTAGGTGCTGAATCCAATGGCTCCATCAATTTCTTTTCCGTTGAGGAAGGCATAAGTCCTTTATTTGGTGTTTGCAATGCGGGTGATGCAGCTTGTGGACTCTTTTGACCCTGACTTGCAATTTCACTCGGCTGAACAGGCTTCTTCTGAATTGTCGAAGCGGACGTTTCATGCTGAATTGGTTTCTGCGGCTGGGCGGTTGGAGCAGCAGGTCCAGTTGGCTTCTGTGGCTGGGCGGTTGGTCTGGTTGTCTGCATTGGTTTCTGCGGTTGGGCAGTCGGGGCTGCTGGCTTCTGTGTCTGTGCGGCTGGTCTGGTTGCCTGCATTGGCTTCTGCGGCTGGGCGGCCGGGGCTGCTCCCTGCATTGCCTTCTGCGGCTGGGCTCCTGGGGCTGCTCCCTGCATTGCCTTCTGTGG
>JAGBNY010000055.1 GCA_017634175.1 Lachnospiraceae bacterium | reverse complement strand
TGTCTTTTTCGTTGATAGCACGAGACAGGGTTCGGTTACATAAATGCATTCATGCATCGCCCGCTATGCGCCCTCACCCTGCCCCGCACTCTCAACGAAAAATCCTACGAAATCTTGAACAGTTATTTATCTACAGCTCCTTAGCGGACATTTTATGTCAGAAGACCCTTATTCAATTACATGGATCCAGCCCTTGGGAGCCTCGATGTGTCCCATCTGAATCCCTGTCAATGTGTCATAGAGCTTCTTTGTGACGGGACCCATTTCCTCCATTCCGCTTTCGAAGCAGATTTCCCTGCCATGGTCATTCACCTTTCCGACCGGTGAGATCACTGCCGCAGTGCCGCATAGCCCCATTTCCTTGAAAGCGCCTATTTCATCCAGAGTGACGTACCTTTCATCGACCTTGAGTCCTAGATAGGTCTTAGCGACTTCCACTATGGAGCGCCTGGTGATGGAAGGCAGGATGGAGTCAGAATGGGACTTAGGGACTACGAGATTCCCGTCTGCGTCCACGAAAATGATATTGGCCCCGCCTGTCTCCTCGATATAGGTACGGGTGGCAGCGTCCAGATATACGTTCTCAGCGAAGCCTTCCTTATGAGCGGTGACAATCGCATGGAGGCTCATCGCATAATTGAGCCCTGCCTTGATATTGCCGGTGTCCCTGGGGGCCGCCCTGTCAAAATCGCTGATCTTAACAACAATGGGCTTCGCGCCGCCCTTGAAGTAAGGACCGACAGGAGTGACAAAGACCCTATATTGGTACTCATCAGCCGGCTTCACGCCGATGACTGCATTTTTGCCGAACATATACGGCCTGATATAGAGGGTGGCCCCTGAGCCATAGGGGGGCACATAGTCCAAGTTCGCTCTTACGACCTTTTCAATGGAATCCAGGAACCTTTCTTCGGGGAAGGGGGGCATCTCCATCCTGAGAGCCGAGTCCACCATCCTGGAGGCATTGAGGTTCGGCCTGAATGTGACGACATGGCCATCCTCGGTTGTATAGGCCTTCAGGCCCTCAAAGATCGACTGGGAATACTGCAGGACCCCGGCACATTCACTTAAGACGATCTTGTCATCCTCAGTCAGAATGCCATCATCCCATTTTCCGTCCTTATACTCTGATACATACCGCTTGTCGGTGACAATATATCCAAAACCGATATTGCTCCAATCAATATCTTTTTTGCTCATGCTTGAATCCTCCTAAAACAATACCATGAACTTTAAATTTACAGATTGCAATTATAGACCAATGTTTGATTTCTTACAAGATTGGGCTTTTCGAAAATCAATCAGTTTAAGCGCGCTTTTGCCGCTGCTCGATTATGCCTTGTAAGTGAGTACGAACTAGTATATAATAGAAGAGATTTTTTGGGCGATATTTTGGGCAGGGGCGAAATGACTTATAATTTTAACATTGGATTCCAGGCAGTAGGTCTCATTCTTCTAATTATGCTGTTCTCTGTGCTTAATAGCAGGCACATTTTGAAGACGGTGGCTTATCGTACTTATAACAATTTGTTCAAATGTGCCCTTTTGTCCGTATGCTTGGATATCGTTTCGATAATAGCAATAAATCTAGAGCCTGTTCTGTCCAATCTTTTAGTCTCGTTCTTCTGCAGGATATATCTGGTCTCGATAGTCGCTTTTTCCTGCTCCTTAATCAGCTATATTGAAGCTAGCACCGGCAGATTTGGGGGCCTGGCAAAGAGAAAATTGATACTGCCCTATACTATCCTTGGTGCTTCTGCCATAGGGATCTTTGCATTTCCAATAGCCTATTACATAAATGAAAGAGAGATTTACAGCATTGGACCCTCTACAAATGTGAGCGTCGCCGCAATCGTGCTTTGCTACGTGATTTCCATGCTGATCATCCTGTCCAATTGGAACAGGATGCAAAGGGGCAGGAGGAATTCAGCGCTGGTCCTCTTGAATGCGATCATCGCGACTGGGATGATTCAGAACCTGAATCGCAGGTTCCTGCTTGCCAGCATCGCCATGTCCATCTGCTTGGTATATATGTACTTCTTCCTGGAGAACCCGGATGACTATGTGGACAGCAGGACCGATGCCTTTAATGAAGCGGGATTAAAGGTGTTCCTGGAGGACCAGTCCCTTGAAGGCTTCAAGTCCCATATCCTGGCATACAGGCTCTCTAATGATGGTTTTATAGAGAAGGTCTTTGGTAAGGACGGATATCTGGAACTGACGCGTGAAATAGTGCATTATCTTTGGAAGTATAGCAGGTTGAGCATATTTTCCATTAATGAGAATGTTCTCATCCTAAGCTTCCCCGAGAGCATGGATCCGGAGAAGCTTCATTCCGAGATCAGGGCGGACTTTCAAAAGAAATGGGTTATTGGCCAGTCAGAGGTAGAGCTCTCCTTTTCTACGGTCTATGTGCCTGCGAAATTGATTCCGGATAACGCAGAAGAAGCTTTTGCAAGCATAATGTTCTTTGTCGGATATATGGACAATGAGACGGATGAAGTATTCAGGGTCACTGAAAAGGACTTCGAGGAAAAGGAGAAAAAGGATGGAATCCAGGATATGCTCTCATGGGCTATTGACAAGAATTTCATCGAGACCGCATATCAGCCGATTTACGATATAAAGAGCGGTCAGATGGTGTTTGCCGAGGCTTTGATGAGGGTCATGAATGAGGATGGCAGCTTTCTTAGCAACAGGGACATTATGCCCATTGCGGAAAAAAGCGGGCTGATCCTGGGTCTGGGGCTGAAGCATTTTGATAATCTTTGCGCCATTATCAGCAAGAGATATGCGGAGATCTATTCTCTTCAAAGGATAGGCGTGAATCTTTCGGTCCTGGAGTGCCTTCAAAAAGACTTGGCGGATGAGCTCCTTGCCATAATGGAGAAGTACGCAGTATCTCCCACAGTCTTTGATTTTGAGATCCTGGGGAGGGCCGCCGATTACCCCGGATCCACCATAAGGCTCAATATTGCTAAATTGGTGGCGGCTGGCTCCACAGTGTCCCTGGATCAGTACGGTCATGATTTCCTGAATCTTAAGACCTTGATCGACCTTCCTATTTCAAAGATCAAGCTGAATCTTGACCTCATGAAGGAATTCATGAATGGGAGCTCAATGCAGCAGGTGGTGGCTCTCATATGCAATATAGCCGACAGCATGGGCAAGCAGGTGGTGGCTGTAGGAGTCGAGAATGACGCTCAGGTAGAAAAGGTGAATAAGTTCTCTGTGGATTATGTGCAGGGCAATTATTTTTCAGAGCCCTTGGGCGAGGACTCGTTTTTCAATTTGATCAGGGATAATAAACACTTGGGGACTGGAATCTCTGCATATTCTAAAGGGACCCCCGAGAGCTGAGGTGGCTTGTTTTGAGTCTTGCTGACAGGATTTTTATTAAGAATGTAAGGAACATATTGGAGAATGGGATTAGTGATGAGGGGATGAGTGTCCGCCCGAGGTGGGATGATGGTACTCCTGCTCATACGATATCCTTGTTCGGGGTAGTCGATAGATACGATTTATCTCAGGAATTTCCCATACTGACCCTTAGACGGACCTTTTGGAAATCGGCCTGGGATGAGATAGCATGGATCTGGCAAAAAAAATCAAATAACATCAAGGACTTGGGGTCCCATATTTGGGATTCGTGGGCGGATGCGGACGGAACAATTGGCAAAGCCTATGGATACCAAATGGGTGTTAAGAGCCGTTATCGGGATATTACGGAAGAGGGTCTCAGGGCCGCGTTTGGCGACAGGGCGGCGCAGCGCTTAGCTTTTAAGGATCCTGACGGAGTGTACCGCCTGGATCAGACGGACAGGGTTATTTATCAGTTGGTGAATGACCCGGCCAGCAGGAGGATCATGACCAATATGTATACCGTGAGCGACCTCTCTGACATGGCCTTGTCCCCCTGCGCCTATTCAATGACTTTCAAGGTATCTGGCCGGAAGCTTAACGCCATCTTGAACCAGCGGTCACAGGACATGATAACTGCTAACGCCTGGAACACCGTCCAGGCGGCGCTTCTTGTCCACGCTTTCGCCTCGGCCTATGGCTTCACTCCGGGGGTGCTTTTGCACGTGATATCTGATTGCCATATCTATGACAGGCATATCGAGATTGCGAAGAAACTTATCCGGGAGCCTGAGCATGATGCGCCGGATTTCCAGGTGGATCCCCACGTCAGGGATTTCTATTCATTCAGCGCTCAGAGCTTTAAATTCACGAATTATTCTTATAATGAATTTAGTGAAAAGATTCCTGTGGCGATTTAGGGATCATCGGTATATAATAAAAAAATGCGTTGTGAGATACAACAAAGCTTGCTTTTTTGGAGGTTTATGACATGGGCTTTTTCGATGAGCTTAAGGAAGACATGAATCATACAGGTGCCGCTTCTGGTTCTTCCGATAAGACTGGCTCGAAAACTACAAGGCAGAGGAGCAGGAGAAAAAAGATTGCTTCTTCGAAAGAAAAGGAAATACCTAAGGAAACGGTGCCAGCAGAGGAAAAGAAAATAGAAGACAGCATCGATTTGGATGCATCAGCATTATCCGATATAGAGATTCATGAAGCGGCGGAAAGCCCTGTTGAACCACTGCAGGACCTTGAATCGCTCTTGGGGATAAGTCCCGATTCAACGACCAATCAAGTGCAAATGGCAGAACCGGCGAAAGAGCCGATACAAGCATTTGAGCCTGAGCCGATTATAGAGCCGGAGCCCATAGCAATGGAAGAGCCGATGGTGGAGCCGGAACCCGCAGCAATTGAAGAGCCGATGGCGGAGCCGGAACCCGCAGCAATTGAAGAGCCGATGGCGGAGCCGGAGCCCGCAGCAATGGAAGAGCCGATGGCGGAGCCGGAGCCCGCAGCAATTGAAGAGCCGATGGCGGAGCCGGAGCCTGCAGCAATGGGAG
>JAGBNY010000054.1 GCA_017634175.1 Lachnospiraceae bacterium | reverse complement strand
GCCGAAGAGAATCTCGAAGCCACCAAGGTCGCTATCGTGACCCGAGACCCAAGGCTGGTATTTCTCTGGCATGGAAGGCGGATAGTGGATATCAGCCGTAAATTCCTGGATACTAATGGGGCTAGTCAGGAGGCCAAGGTGGAAGTCCAGGTGGCTTCCGATAAAACAAGCTACTTCAGGGACGAGATTGAGATAAAGGACGAGAGGGCGAATTGGCTGGCCGTGATTGGAAGCCTTGCTGAGTGCAGTGAGCAGGGATTAGTGGAAATGTTTGATTCCACCATAGGTGCGGGTACGGTACTCATGCCCTACGGTGGTCAATTTCAGCTTTCTCCTACCCAGGTCATGGCCGCGCTTATTCCTGTGGAGAGCGGTCAATCTGAAATAGCCACAATAATGGCATACGGATTCGATCCCACAATTTCTTCGTGGAGTCCGTATCATGGGTCGGTTTATGCGGTGATAGATGCGGTAGCGAAGACGGTTGCGGCTGGCGGGCATATGGATCGGATTCGTTTCACCTTGCAGGAATATTATCAAAAGATGTCGAATGATAAGAAGAGGTGGAGCACGCCATTTACTTCCCTCTTGGGTGCCTTTGATGCCCAGATGGCGCTGGGTCTCCCCGCGATTGGGGGCAAGGACTCGATGTCCGGGACCTATGAGAAAATCGATGTGCCGCCAACGCTTGTGGCGTTTGCAGTAAGTACAGTAGAGGCCGAAAACATCATTTCCCCGGAATTGAAGAAAGCCGGGAATATAGTAGTCAAATTTTCTATACCGATAGATGAGTACGATTTACCGGATTATGAGCAGGTTAAAATCCTCTATAAGAGAATCGAAGAAGCTATAGCCTCTGGCACGATTGTCTCGGCCTATGCTTTGACTGAGATGGGAATAGCTCCTGCGATTTCCAAAATGGCCTTTGGGAATGGCCTGGGAGTTCAGATTTATGATAATATCCTGCCGGAAGAGATGTTTCTTTCCGAGACCGGGAATATCCTGGCTGAGGTAACAAACACTCAGGAATTAGACGATCTGCAGCTTATTTATACTTATATTGGGGAAGTGACCGAAGAAAGGTTCTTAGTACATAAGGATGTGAAGCTTTCGCTGGAAGAAGTATTCAAGGCATATTCCAGTAATTTAGAGGGCGTTTTCCCAACGAGGGTATCGAGGGACAGGAAAGAGGTGGAATCACCTCTCTATCAGTGCGATTCAATTTATGTATGCACTCATAAGACTCCAAAGCCAAAGGTATTCATCCCTGTTTTCCCGGGGACAAATTGCGAATATGACCTTACAAGGGCCTTTGAAAGGGCCGGGGCAGAGGTAGAGACAAAGGTCTTTAGAAACCTAAGTCCAAAGGACATTATTGATTCGGTGGAAGCTTTTAGAAAGTGCATACTTGGGGCTCAGATCTTGATGATGCCGGGCGGCTTCTCGGCGGGAGATGAGCCGGATGGATCTGCAAAGTTCTTCGCGGCAGCTTTTAGGAATGAGGCGATAAAAGAGGCAGTGATGGACCTCATAAATAATAGGGACGGCCTCGTCCTGGGTATCTGCAATGGTTTTCAGGCGCTTATCAAGCTGGGACTTCTGCCCTATGGCGAGATAAAGCCTGCCCAGGAGACCGATTCTCCTACCCTCACTTTCAATACCATTAACAGGCATATTTCCAAGATGGCATATATGAGGGTTGTGTCCAATAAATCGCCCTGGCTATCCGGGGCAAAGCTTGGGGGTATCTATGTGAACCCTGCCTCCCATGGAGAGGGAAGATTCGTGGCTAGTGAAGAATGGCTATCCAGCCTCTTTGAAAGGGGAATGGTTGCCACGCAGTACTCGGACCCCTTTGGGCATGTTTCAATGGATGAAGCCTGGAATTTCAATGGGTCTTTCAGGGCTATTGAGGGCATAACAAGCGAGGATGGAAGGATTTTTGGCAAGATGGTCCACGCTGAAAGGTCCGGGGAGAATATAGCTAAGAATATTGTAGGAAACCAGGATATGCAAATTTTTGAGTCTGGAGTAAGGTACTTTAGCGATTAAGAGTTTGATTTTTAGCAGGCAAACAGTCTAGCAGCGGATATAGAAATTGCCGTATCAGGGCCTGCTGATGCCATCAGCAGGCTCTGAAAGTGCAATTTGTTAATCCGTTACCTATGGTTTTGCGGCAGTTTCAAGGAATAGGGGGATGGCGATTTGAGATCTTTTCTAATATTGGAAGATGGGACTATTTTTTCAGGAAAGTCCGGAGATAGGGAGATAGAGGGTATCACTGCCGAGGTGGTATTCAATACCTCCATGACTGGTTATACAGAAGTGCTGACAGATCCCTCCTATGCTGGGCAGGCTGTTTGCATGACCTATCCTTTGATAGGCAACTATGGTGTTTCCAGCGAAGATATGCAGTCTGGCCGGATTTGGCCATCTTTTTTCATCGTGCGTGAGCTTTCACGCACGATGAGTAATTTTAGGGCTGAATACAGAATAAGGGATTTCCTGAATAAGTATGAGGTACCTTGGATTGAGGGCATAGATACCAGGAAGCTGGTTAAAATTCTAAGAGAAAAAGGGACGATGAATGGTATTTTGACGACTGATCCCGATTTCAATCTGGACTATTTGCTGCCGGAAATACAATCCTTTGATATGGGAGATGTGGTTAAGAGGGTCAGTACAAAGGAAAAGTATCAAGTTTTTAATGAAGAGTCCGATGCAAAGGAAAACTTCAAAATTGCGCTTCTTGATGTGGGGACTAAGTACAATATAGCGGATAGCTTGGCTGAAAGGGGAGCGAGAGTCACGGTCTTTCCCTCTGATACTAAGGCAGAAGATATTCTCGGCATGAAGCCGGATGGGATAATGATCTCAAATGGTCCGGGGGACCCTAAGACCTGCGAGGGCGTGATAGAGGAATTAAAAATCCTTTCAAGGAGCGGGATCCCGATTTTTGCGATTTGCTTGGGTCATCAGCTAATGGCGCTAGCCCATGGTATGGACACTCATAAGATGAAATATGGGCACAGGGGGGCGAATCACCCGGTAAAGAATATGGAGACCGGGAAAGTCTACATCAGCTCTCAGAATCATGGATATGTGGTGGATTTTAAGGACAGCGACAGAGAGATAGCGGAACCTCTTTTTATAAATGTGAATGATGGGACTATCGAAGGCTTAAAGTATAAAAATGAGCCGATATTTACTGTGCAATTCCATCCGGAAGCCTGCGCTGGTCCCAAGGATACGGGCTTCTTATTTGATAGATTCTTGAAATTAGTGGGAGGGACAGCCAGGTGAGAGACGAAAGCATAAAAAAGGTATTGATGATTGGCTCGGGTCCCATAGTGATAGGCCAGGCGGCAGAATTCGACTATGCCGGGACTCAGGCTTGCAGGTCATTGAAAGAAGAGGGAGTGGAAGTCTGTCTCGTGAATTCCAATCCAGCGACCATAATGACGGACAAGGAGATTGCGGATCAGGTCTATATTGAGCCCCTTACAAGGGAATTCTTGGAGGAAATCATAGAAAAAGAGAAGCCCGATGGAGTCCTGGCCACAATCGGCGGACAGGCTGGGCTGAATCTTGGGATGGAGCTCTCAGAATCGGGCTTCCTGGAAAAACACGGGGTCAGGCTGATTGGGACTACTGCCCTCACGATAAAGAAGGCAGAGGACAGGCTGGAATTTAAGAAGACGATGGAAAAAATAGGCGAGCCCACTGCCCCTTCCCTTGTCGTAGAGAATTTAGACGATGGGGCTGCTTTCGCCAGGTCCATAGGCTATCCTGTAGTACTTCGCCCGGCCTACACTCTGGGCGGCTCCGGGGGAGGAATCGCAAATAATGAGGCAGAATTAAAAGAAATCCTTTCTAATGGACTCAGGCTTTCCAGAGTTGGACAGGTCTTGATAGAGAGAAGCATTGCCGGATGGAAGGAAATCGAATACGAGGTGATGCGGGACAGCAATGGGAATTGCATCACAGTCTGCAATATGGAAAATGTGGATCCGGTCGGGATTCATACAGGGGACTCAATAGTAGTGGCTCCGTCGCAAACGCTGTCCGATAAAGAGTACCAAATGCTCAGAAGCGCGGCCTTGAACATCATAGAGGAGCTGGAGATCACAGGCGGGTGCAATGTTCAATTTGCCCTAAATCCTGACTCTTTTGAGTATTGCGTGATCGAAGTCAATCCTAGAGTGTCCCGTTCATCTGCCTTGGCTTCCAAGGCTACGGGCTATCCAATAGCAAAGGTGGCTGCGAAAATAGCTCTGGGCTATACCTTGGACGAGATACCCAATGCGATTACGGGAAAGACTTATGCGAGCTTTGAACCTACCATAGATTATTGCGTGGTGAAAGTGCCAAGGCTGCCTTTCGATAAGTTCTTGACGGCAAAGCGGACTCTTTCCACTCAAATGCAGGCTACAGGGGAGGTCATGAGCATCTGCAGCAGCTTTGAGGGAGCTTTGATGAAGGCGATTCGTTCCCTGGAGCAGCACGTGGATTCTCTTCTAGCCTATGATTTCAGCTCTCTGCGGGATGATCAGCTATCCAAGCAGTTGCTTACTGTGGACGATAGAAGGCTCTTTTGCATAGCTGAAGCCCTGCGAAGGGAGATGTCAACTGACTATATCGCAAAGTCCACTAAATGGGACAAATGGTTCATTGATAAGATTAAGATTCTTACTGAAATGGAGGCTGCCCTTAAGTCCAAGCCTTTGACCAGGGAGCTTCTGTCTGAGGCGAAAAGACTGGAATTTCCGGATCATGTAATAGCAGCGCTTTCCGGGGAGAGCGAGCTAAATATCAGGTCGCTTCGTAAGAAATATGGGATTCAGCCGGGCTTCAAGATGGTAGATACCTGCGCAGCGGAATTTGCGGCCCAGACTCCGTACTTCTATTCAATTTACGATGGAGAGGACGAATCACAGGACTTTTCAAAGGAGCTGGAGGCTGAAAAGGGGTCCAGAAAGAAGATATTGATACTTGGCTCAGGACCTATAAGGATAGGGCAGGGGATTGAATTCGACTTTTGCTCTGTTCATGCTGCTTGGGGCTTTTCAAAGCTGGGTTACGAAACCATAATAGTCAATAATAATCCTGAGACCGTTTCTACAGACTTTGATATTGCAGATAAGCTCTATTTTGAGCCATTGACGGCAGAGGATGTAGAAGCGATCGTCCTGAAGGAAAAACCGGATGGAGCTGTCGTCCAATTTGGAGGACAGACAGCGATTAAGCTTACCGAAGCCCTGATGCAAATGGGAGTCCGAATCCTTGGCACCTCGGCTGAGGACGTGGACAGGGCGGAAGATAGGGAGCTATTTGATAAGGTCCTGGCTGAAACGGGGATTTCACGTCCTGCCGGAAGGACAGTATATACAGCGGAAGAGGCAATAAAAGCCGCGAATGACCTCGGGTATCCTGTGCTAGTGCGTCCCTCCTATGTGCTTGGCGGGCAGGGGATGAGGATCGCCTTCCATGATGATGAAATAAGGGAGTTCATCGGGATAATAAATCGAATCGCTCAGGATCATCCGATTCTCGTTGATAAGTACATGATGGGGAAAGAGGTGGAAGTGGATGCCGTATCCGATGGAAAGGACGTGCTGATCCCGGGAATAATGGAGCATGTTGAGAGGGCGGGTATTCATTCTGGCGATTCAATGTCCATTTATCCGGGCTTTACAATTTCGGAAAAGGCTAAGAGTACTATAACTGACTATACAAAGCGGCTGGCAAAGGCCCTCCATGTAGTAGGGTTAATAAATATCCAGTTTATCGCCATGGGTGACGATATCTACTGCATTGAGGTCAATCCCCGTTCATCCAGGACAGTGCCCTATATCAGCAAGGTGACAGGCATACCGATAGTGGACCTGGCAGTGAAGGTTATTTGCGGAGAAACCATCGAGGGGCTGGGCTTTGCTCCGGGCTTGCAGAAAGAAGCTGATTATTTCGCTATTAAGATGCCGGTCTTTTCATTTGAAAAGGTATATGGAGCAGAGATAAGCCTGGGACCCGAAATGAAATCTACAGGAGAATGCCTCGGGATAGCCAAGGGATATGACGAGGCTCTATATAAGGCATTTGTTGGAGCTGGGATAAGGCTTCCTAAGTATAAGCAGATGATAATCACGGTCAAGGATTCCGATAAGAGCGAGATCATTGACATTGGCAGGCGATTCGAAGCCTTGGGATATAAGATTTTTGCGACCCGTTCTACGGCCAAAGTGTTGAATGAGAATGGCGTCCACGCCAGGAAGGTGAATAAGATATCTCAAGAGAGCCCGACAGTTATGGACCTTATTTTGGGACACAGAATAGATTTAGTCATAGACACACCGACTCAGGGCTTCAATAAGAGGAGGGACGGCTTCTTGATAAGGAGGACGGCCATAGAGACAGGGGTGAACGTAATTACTGCCCTTGATACTGCTACAGCCCTCCTCACAGCAATGGAGAAGATGGATTCCTTGGGGAAGCCGGAGGTAGTGGATATTGCCAAGGTAAAGAGTAGGTATCATGAATAAAAGAAATTACATGAGGGAGATGGAGGAAATCCTGAAAAGCCTAGACAGCGATAGATATAAGCCGCCTCTCCTCCTGCATGTCTGCTGTGCGCCCTGTGCAAGCGGCTGCTTAAATTTATTGATTCCATATTTTGATATTACTGCCTTTTTCTATAATCCCAATATGGATACTTTGGAAGAGTACAAAAGAAGGGCTAATGAATTTGAAAGATTCGTTCGAGAGGCCGATCTGCCGATTAAGACCATAATAAGGCAGCATGAAAGCCACAAATTCTATGAATTTTGCCGAGGGTTAGAGGACGAGCCGGAGGGGGGACGCAGGTGCTTCAAGTGCTACGAACTCAGGCTTCGAGAGACAGCAAAATTCGGATCTGAAAATGACTTTGCCTACTACTCGACCACACTAACTTTGAGCCCATACAAGAATGCTGAGGTCATAAATCAATTGGGAGAAAGATTGGGGGTCATGCACGGAATAAAATGGCTTCCATCGGACTTTAAGAAAAAAGATGGCTTTAAGAAATCTACTGAAGTCTCCAGGGAATATGGGCTATATAGACAGAATTACTGTGGCTGCGTCTATTCCAAAGGAGGGGATATAGCGTGAAAAGCATGACTCAGATACTTACAGAGGTCGTTTCAAAGGGTTTTGAGGACGCAGGATTTGACCCGTTCTTGGGACAGGTTAATGAGTCCAATAGACCGGATCTCTGCGAATTTCAATGCAATGGAAGCCTTTCCGGCGCAAAAAGATATAAAAAGAATCCAATGAATATCGCAGCTCAGGTTGCGGAGCAATTGCAAACAGAGTTGAAGGGCGATTCACCGACCTTTTCCTCTATAGATGTGGTGCGTCCTGGCTTCCTAAATCTCAAGTTGAGCGAAGAATTCTTATCTTCATTCTTGAATGAGAGAAAAAAGGATGATAGATTCGGGATTGAGGAAGCAAATGGGGATACCGTGATTGTTGACTATGGCGGGCCGAATGTTGCGAAGCCTCTCCATATTGGGCATCTCAGAAGCGCAATTATAGGGGAGAGCGTGAAGAGACTAGGGTCATTCCTGGGATATAAGATGGTAGGCGATATACATATGGGAGATTGGGGGCTGCAAATGGGTCTCATTATCGCAGAACTCCACCATAGAAAGCCGGATCTGCCTTATTTTGACTCAAATTTCAATGGAGATTATCCCTCGGAACCGCCTTTCACTCTTTCAGAATTGGAAGAGATTTATCCTATGGCTTCGGAAAAATCTAAAACAGATGCTGAATTCAAGAATGAGGCCATGGATGCGACCTTTAAGCTTCAGCATGGCGACAGGGGCTGTCTCGCTATCTGGAAACACATAATGGATCTCTCTAAGGCGGATCTTAAGAAAAATTATGACAGGCTTCATGTCTCGTTTGAGCTTTGGAAGGGGGAAGCGGACGCTGATCCTTATATCGCTCCTATGGTTGAGGAATTAAGGACCAAAGGCATCGCGATTGAAAGTGAAGGAGCTTTGGTCATAGATGTGACCGATCCAAAAGACGCCAAAGAAGTCCCACCTTGCATGGTACTAAAGTCCGATGGAGCGGCTCTGTATACCACTACCGATCTAGCTACTCTTGTGGAAAGAGAAAAGGACTTATCTCCGAAGAGGATCATCTATGTAGTAGACAAGAGGCAGGAATTGCATTTTGTCCAGGTATTCCGCGCGGCTAAGAAGGCCGGGATAGTCCGTGAGGATACTGAACTGGATTTCCTAGGCTTTGGTACGATGAATGGGAAGGATGGGAAGCCTTTCAAGACCCGTGAAGGCGGCGTTATGCGGCTTGAGACCCTTTTAGGGGATGTGGAAGAAGCCATGCTTCAAAAGATGAAGTCGAATGAGAACATTTCCTTGGGCGCAGGAGAGATTGAAGAAACAGCCAAGATAGTTGCGCTTTCAGCGATTAAGTACGGGGATTTATCCAACCAAGCCTCTAAGGACTATGTTTTTGATCTTGACAAGTTTACTTCTTTTGAAGGAAACACGGGACCCTATATTCTATATACGATAGTCAGGATTAAGTCAATCCTAAGAAAATATGAAGAAATCAGCGGGGTCCGGATTCAGGATTTTAAGAGCTGCATAAGAAAGCCTGAATCAGAAGAGGAGAGAGCCCTGATGCTGAAGCTTGCCGGCTTCAATGAGGTCATGAATGGGGCTTATAAAGAGCTTGCCCCTCATAGGATCTGTTCCTATATTTTCGGGATTGCTAATGAATTCAATAGGTTCTATCACGGGACAAAGATTATAACTGAAGCAGATAGAGTTAAGAGAGATGGATGGATCTCATTATTAATATTGACCAGGGACATCCTGGAAAAATGTATAGATGTGCTTGGTTTTGAGGCTCCTGAAAGAATGTGAGGAATTGCAATTCCTAAGATAAAAACCCCTGCAGTTCAATTTTTGGACTGCAGGGGTTTATTTTTTCAAGATATGTAACTATCCAGAACGCTCCTCTATTCAATACCTCGCAAAAACTTGATTTTTTGTTTGATCTTAACTTTCTGAGATTTTATCCCTTAAGCACAGAATCCATCGATGTGGGTTCAAATGATGAGGGATAATAAAGTTATTTTTGCACAGCTCCTAAGTATGAGCATCAAGATGAACAGACATATAGCGTTGGCAGCTTATTTCATATCTAACAGGTCTCTGTACCATGTAAGGGATGAAATATATGCTTCATATACCTTTTTCATATCAATGTTATCTAAGAGCATCAGCCTGGAAACCTCCTGCCAAGAGGCGTTCTCGTATTCCATAATAAAATTGAGAACGGGATAGAGGGGACCCTCGTGATTTATCAAAGCGTTGCTGATATTCTTAGAAACCTTAACCATTTTCAAGGCTTCTTCCATGGGCTTTTCCAAAATAACATCGAGTACTGAGAATAGACCCATGAGGAAAAGTTCAGAAGAAAGACCGGCTATCTCGAAGGAAGGGGCAAGATTCTCAGCGAATTTCGCGCGCAGCAAGGATACCCGCATGATTTCGCTGGGCCTATCCGCACAGAGCTCTTTAGTGACAGCAGTATTAATCCATCTCTTTAGCTCCTTTTGACCCAGCATGGCGGCAGCGTGGCGAACAGATGTGATCTCTGAATTAACTGCCATATGATTCACCATCTTCAAAAGGGAAATCACCAGAGCCGTATCCCGCCCTATGACATCTGCGGCCTTTGTCAGGTCGAAGTCTGCGTCATTTATAATATTAAGAAGCTCTATGTAATTAATTTTTAATGGGGCTACGGCGTTCTGTGTCTCGGAAAGAGGAGTCCTAAAGAAAGTGCCCTCATAGAAGCTATACCCGCCATCAGCTTTAAGCTTATCAAAGTCCTCTTGAGTGTCCACATTTACGGCCACTAACTTAAGCTCAGGGAAGATTTTCCCGAAATAAATCTTCGCATTTTTTATATTGATTTTTTTGTGGTTCAAGAGGATGTAGTTCATCAGGCTCAAGATCGGCCTATAGGACTCAAATTTTTCGATTGGGAGCTTCCTGATTGCCAATTTATAATTTTGGCTTTTGAGTTCCTTTAATCGGTTAATATAGTTATCATCGGGTACAACAGACTGGTCGATCAAAAGGACTATCTTTTCATGCGGCGCACTGCACTGGGAACTGATATCGGAGAAAATAGATACATTGTTTACCTCTACAAAAACTTCCCTGTCATCTGAGAGAGTCTTGACTCCCATGCTCTCAATCAAATCCAGTCCAGCTATATCGGTCATTCCATCATAACGCGCCGTGCCTGCAAAGCTAGGCTCAGAGAGAAGATTCCTTTTTTGGGTAAATATAGAGTAACCGCTTACATTCAGGTTATCGTCAAAAAGTGGAATTAAAGTTGCAAGCATAAAAATTCACCTTTCTTTTTAACATTCTTCAAAAGAAGAGCTATGCGTTTGAAAAACATCATTTGCTGTAAAAAAAAAAGGAACCGAATGACTCCGGTTCCTTTAATGGGATTGACGGGGCTCGAACCCGTGACCTCTCGCGTGTGAGGCGAACGCTCATCCCAGCTGAGCTACAATCCCGAAGTGATAATATAATAGCACAATATTCAGAAAATGTAAATGCTTTTTTCTAAAATTTTCCAACTGTGCGGTTGCCGAATAATATCGGTTTTGATGCGATTTATCGCAATCAAAACCGATATTATTCGAGCAACCCATCCCCAAAAACGAGCAAACAGTCCACGATAGTGGACAGTAGAGTGCGAAGCACG
>JAGBNY010000006.1 GCA_017634175.1 Lachnospiraceae bacterium | reverse complement strand
GATTCCTGCCTATTTCGGGGACGTGCCGGGGGACATTCATACGAGGATCCTTGAAAGGATGCGCGAGGCATTGAGGGAGAGACAGACTTATCCATATCTGATGCAGCATGCGCTCTGGCGGCTTCGGGACGCAAGGGAGATTTTCGAGAAAGCGGGGATGGGAGACAGGTCATTAGTGCCGCTTGGAGGAAAGATGTGGGCCCTCTTCCCCTGGATCGGGACCTACGCCTTCCTTGCCTTAGAGAGGTTTTTACGCATTCGGTGCGCAAAACGGCTTGGGCTCAGGGGTTTTCACTCCGCCAGGCCCTATTATATGCAATTTACCATTGAGGTGGGAGAGGAGGATTTTTATAAAATAGTAAAGGAAGAGGCTGAGTCCGGCATTGACCCGATGGAGCTCTTGTACGAGAAAGAGGTACCGGTATTTGAGAAGTATGATGAATATGTGCCGGGAGAGCTTGTGAGACGGGGCTTCGCCTATGGGGTGCTGGATACTCAGGGGATGAAAGATTGTGTTATGAGGTTATGATTAAATGAGGAAAAAGAAATTAATTGCAGCAATTTTGACCTGCTTCATCGGGACTTCTGTGATTTCCCCGGCCGTTGGGGCTGCGGGACTGGGTTTTGCGTCAGGAGCGGGTCTTGATGATAAATCCGCGCTTGAAGAAGAGGCGGGAACAGGTGTTGATGAATCCGCACTTGAAGAAGAGGCGGGAACAGAGCTTGATGATGAGTCTTTGCGTGAGATTCCCGATAGGAAGAGCTCACAGAAAGGCGATTCCAAGGATGAGATTTATTTTAAGAGCGTAGAAGAGGTAGGAGACTTGGAAGAGACCGGGGATGCAATCTCGCTGCCTTCAGGAGTGAGTGCTGATATGTGCAAGGCGGCGTATTGGGCGGATAAAGCCAAAGGCTCCAAGATTGACGCCGACAAGACATTGATTTCAATGGATGGCATAGAGAAGCTGAATCAGGAGATGCTTAATGCCGAGGGCACGAACATGAATGACCTGGAAGCGCTCTCTGAGACCTATGATGCCGCGGCTCTTCGTGACACGCTTTCGAAGAATGCGCCCTGGCTTAGCAGGGATTTATATATAGATACAGTGAAGGTTTCCGATAATAAGGCTTTTTTCGAGGCTATCGGAAGAGACATAGTTGAGACCGGCTACAGCGAGAAAAAAGAAAAGAACCAATATGCTGTAGCTGTGAAGAGGACGGATATCCTGGTGGTGCCGATCAAGGGATATGTTGGTTACTCGGCCACCGACGGGGATAATGAGAACGTGAATTCCGCCCTCAATGTGAATGAGCCCTTCGTCATAAGGCAGAAAGTCTCTGTCAGCGGGAATGAATTCTACTGGGGCTACTCGATTAATTGCTCGGGCTGGGTCGCCGCAGAGGACCTCGCGGTCTGCGCGGATAAGGCTGAGTGGCTGGACGCCTGGAAGGTGGATCCCTCTTCCAAGGATTTCCTTGTGATTACCCAGAATAATATTACGCTGGAGCCGTCTTATTATAATGAGTACTTGTCCAAGGTGAAGCTCACTTTCGCAACGGTTTTGAAGCTGGTCCCGGAAGAGGACAAGCCGGACATGGTTGGAGAGAGGGGAAACTGGTATAATTACGTGGTCTATCTGCCGACCAGGGACGAAAATGGGAAATACGTGAAGAGACCCGCCCTGATCTCACAGCACTACGATGTGAGCGAGGGATTCTTAGAGATGACGCAGCGGGAGATTCTAAGGGTCGCCTTCAACAGCCTGGGTGACCGCTATGGCTGGGGCGGGATGCTGGATTCCATGGATTGCTCCCTTTATACCAGGAATGTCTGCAAGTGCTTCGGACTTGAGATCCCTCGGAATACGAACTGGCAAGAGCTGATACCCGGGCGCGCGATTGACTTATCTTCACTCTCAGAAGAAGAGAAGCTTGTCAGCATAAATAAGCTGCCGGCCGGTACCCTTCTCTACTTCCAGGGGCACACGATGATCTATACCGGGACGGATCAGGGCATGGCCTATGTGATATCTGACACTGGGTCGTTATCGGATAGCGAGGGCGAGGTAAATGTGCGCACCATGTATTCGGTGATACTGAATCCGCTCTCAGTCAGAAGAAGGAACGGGAATACCTGGCTCAAGGAAATCGATACCGCAGTCCTGCCATTCTCGGAGGAGTGCTTTGATCTCGTTCAAAAGAATCTTAGTGGAACTGGCACCGTATCGGGCGGCGATGTCGATTCGCTTCTGTCTCAAATGTCCCTGAAGCGGAAGGTGGAGCAAATGCTCATGCCGAATTTCCGTTATGTCACGGGCGAGGACGGGAAAGAGGCCATGAGCGCTCTTACAAGCGAGGCTAAGGAAGTCCTCTCCGAGCACAATTTTGGCGGAGTCATCCTCTATAGCGAGAACGCTAAGACGGCCAAGGGCACCGCTGAATTCGTTAATGATCTTCAGGAAGCGAATGGGCAGGCTTTAGTGGATCAGATTCCTCTCTTTATCTCGATAGATCAGGAGGGAGGGAGAGTGACCCGACTTGGAACCGGGACCTCTCTTCCCGGCAATATGGCGCTCGGGGCCACAGTCTCCAAAGGGGATGCGGTTTCAGCAGGTGAAATCATTGGAGAGGAGCTTTCCTCCCTTGGAATAAATATGGACTTTGCTCCGGTAATGGATGTGAATGACAATCCTGCGAATCCAATAATTGGAGTCAGGTCATTCTCGTCAGACCCTGAAAAAGTCGCTGAGATCGGGCCCGGCCTCATTGAGGGGCTGCAGTCTAAAAATGTGATGACGGCCCTGAAGCATTTCCCGGGCCACGGGAATACTGACACAGATTCACATACGGGACTCCCGCTCATAGATAGGACATTGGCAGAGCTTGAAGAGTGCGAGCTCATACCTTTTAAGGCTGGGATAGACGCCGGGACCGACATGATAATGACAGCCCACATCGAATATCCTGAGATTGAGACAGAAAAAGCTACTTCAATAAAGACAGGGGAGGAAATCACTCTTCCTGCCACGCTCTCAAAGACGATAATTACGGATATTTTGAGGGAGAAAATGGGCTTTGAGGGAGTCGTGGTCACGGATGCCCTGGAGATGGATGCTATAAGGGAGCATTTCACCAGCGAGAACGCAGCTAAAAAGGCTATCAATGCGGACTGCGACATATTGCTGGTGCCCTTCGATACCTCTTCTAAGGAGGCCCTGGCAGAGGCAGACAAATATATAGATATGATCTGCGATTTGGTGAAGTCTGGAGAAATCGCAGAGGAAGAAATCGACGATTCTGTAAAGAGGATACTTGAATTAAAGAAGAAGTATGGAATCCTGGATGAGGTCGAAACGGTCGACCCCGAGGAGGCCGTAAAGGTAGTCGGCTCTAAGGAGAACCATGATAAGGAGTGGGAGATTGCGTCCCGCGCGATGACTCTCGTGAAGAATGATTCGGCCGCGCTGCCGCTCTCTGTCTCAAAGGATTCCGTGATGATTTTTGTTTCCCAGGAGGGAGAGGCGGCCGGAGTCAAGTATGCGATTGACCGCCTTAAAAGTGAGGGGAAGATCCCTGAAAATGCGGAGATTCCTATTGAGGTCTATAGTAATAAGTCTATTGAAGACTTCTCCGAAAGATTAGTGAGCGTGAATTCGGTGCTTGCGATCTCGAATATGACGAACGTGAAATGGCTGAATCCAGCCGATCCGACAAATGGAGCCCAGGCTCTTTTCCTGGATAATCTGATTGCCGCAATGCATGAAAAGAAGGGGAAGATCTCTATCATATCCTCTCAGCTTCCATATGACGCAGCCAGGCTCGTGAGCGCGGACAGCGTGCTTTTGGCCTATTGCAATAAGCAGATGACGGAAGCGCCTGACTGGGAGAGGGAGGAGAATCCGACCTACGGGGTAAATGTCCCGGTCGCGGTCTATACGGCCTTTGGCGGCGTGAACCCTAGTGGGAAGCTGCCTGTCGATATTCCGAAGATTAGTAGTGGCTATGGCTTTGAGGATGAAGTTCTCTATGAGATTGGCACCGGGCTGAACTATGGCGAGGATGCGGATGCGGATCCGGAGGATTGGGAGGCGCTGGATTATTCCCTCTCTCAGAACTGGATCAGCTACGATGATGAGGAGTCGATGAAGAAAGCAGATGTATTCTGGCTCTGCCCCTCAATTTCTGATAATTCCACCGGGAATTTAGTGAATGGGGAATATCAAAGGCAGCTTTTCAGGAATGAATTCAAAAGTGAATCTGGCATCTATATTGAATCCGGCCGCATGTTCGCTCCTTTCTACAGGGAGATGGGGTTGAATAGTTACCTGGATAAGAATAAGGACATCTATTTAGCAAATGCCTATAAGGATGTGGCGGCTTCTTTTGAATACTATTTGGCTCATGAGAATAATAACAGGCCTATCATCCTTGCTGGCTATTCTCAGGGCGCGGATATGTGCTACAGGCTCCTGCAGGATTTCTTTGGAGATGAAAATGCCCGCTCGAAGGCGCTGAGGGAGAGGCTCGTGGCGGTTTACGGCCTGGGCTGGGCCATGACGGATGAAATGGTTGAAAAGTATCCGCAGATCGTGCCTGCAACGGGTGAGACGGATACAGGAGTCGTAGTGAGCTTCGAGTGCGAGGACGACAGGATGCCTACGATTTCGGGGAACATGATAATTCCTGAGGGGACCCGGATGATCGCAATCAACCCTCTTAGCTGGAAAGCGGATAATAATAAGGCGGACAAGAGCCTTAATAAGGGCTCGGTAATCGTTAATAAGGATCAATCCAAGACGATTTCGCCAAATTATTGCGGAGCCTATATTGACCCTGTGAGGGGCTGCCTCAAGGTCACGGATCTGACCGGCACATATAGGATACTTAATGCCCTGGGTGAGGGCAGCCTGCACCTATATGACTATATGCTGTTCTATTCGAATCTGAAAGCGAACGTGGCTGATAGGCTTGAGGCCTATCTGAATAAAGAAGATCAGGCTGCGGATGATGAGAATGAGGACTCCAGCGGCAAAAATGAGCCTGAAAAGGTAACGCCTTCCTCCAATAAAACTGCTTCGGCAAATGCTTCTGTGTCCCTTAATAAGGTCTTATCTGCGAATACGATCAGCATCAATAAGACTTATACGTCCAGTGATGGGAAGATTGTCAAATATCCTGAGAAGCTGCCATTCGTGGGAGCGAACTGGGCTAAATATTTGAAAGAGACCTCCGGGATAATCTATGTCAGCGGGAATTCCTCTCCGATCAAGAGTATCAAGGTGAAGATGAAGGCCGGCAAGACCGGGACCGCTGAGATAAGGAAGATTGTTTTTGAGAACGGCGATACTTTGAAGAAGCCAGGCATCAAGATTGAGATCGTGCCTTATGAGATCACTAATAATAATGCGGCTGCGGTCTTGGATTTCTCGAAGAAGAATGAGAATACTAAGAAGAACCAGGTGAAAGGGCTGAAAGTGAATTTCACGGATTTGAAGAGCGCTGAGGGGACTTTAGTGTCTGCGAAACTGAAGAAAATCTCTCCCAAGGCTACTTCGATCATCACAGAGAATAGGGTGAAGAAGATTAAATTTAATTCCCCCTTCTCAGGAACTATTTCTGCTAATATAATCGGGCTATAATAAAAAACCGCTCAGGGCAAGGTGGCTTGCCTTGGGCGGTTTTTTTATCTGAACCTATAGTTTATGCCAGCTTCTTTGAGTATCACATTAGCAGTATGTCGTGATTTGATTTTCTTATTGACAGGAAATGATTTTCCGTTTGAGGGATTATACCACATATCATGAGAGCCTTTACCATGTCGAATAAATCTACAACCCTGTGATAAGAGTTCATCTCTCAATGCCTTGTCATAATCAGCCATTATACAAGTACCTCTTTACGGGCCTCTGTTATAAAAAGCAAGGTTTTTGGCTGTGGGAGATTATTTAATTCAGCAACATCCGGGGCAGCAATCATAATCTCTTTAATTAAGCCATCGAGTGTGTCTGATTCGAGACCGATTGGCAGGTCGTTACATTCAGACCACCAAACTTCAGCTTCTGGGTCCCAGGTGCATTTAACAATGTATTCCATGAATTGTTCTCCTTGATTTAAAGCTTCTTCACAAAGAGGCAGCGGATGGCGTTTAAGACGGCGAGGATCATTATCCCGACATCTGAGAGGATGGCGATCCACATATTTGCGATACCGAAGGCCGCCAGGACCAGGCAGATTACCTTTACCAAGAGGGTGCCGATGATATTCTGCTTAACTATCTTTAAGCATTTACGGGAGATCTTTATGGCCTTAGCGATCTTCAAGGGATCATCGTCCATCAGCACTATGTCTGCGGCTTCAATCGCTGCATCGGACCCGAGGGCGCCCATCGCGATGCCCACATCGGCTTTCGCTATGACAGGCGCATCGTTTATCCCGTCTCCTACAAAGGCCAGTTTTTCGCCTGTTTTGCAGGATTTCAGTAAGTCGTCCACGAGCTTCACCTTATCCTGCGGGAGCAAGTCCGCCTTATAGTCCTCTATGCCCACTGACTCGGCGACTTCCTTCGCGATATGCGCATCGTCGCCGGTGAGCATGACGATCCGGTCTACCCCGGCCTTCTTCATTTCCTGGACTGCTTCCCTTGAAGTCTCCTTAATTTCGTCCGCAATTACCAAGTGCCCCGCATATTCGCCGCTTATGGCTGCATGGATGACGGTCCCATGATGAGTCCGATTGCAAGGGCTGAAGCTTATCTCAGCTCTCTTCATCAGCTTTTCATTGCCTACAGCGACCATAACTCCGTCCACCTTCGCGAGGATTCCTTCGCCGCTGATCTCTTCCACGTCTGTGACCCTTGTATGGTCTATCTTCTTGCCATAGGCGGTTTGCAGGCTTAAGCTGATCGGGTGTGAAGAATAGCACTCCGCCATTGCGGCATACTTTTGAAGCTGCTCCTGGCTTATAGAATTTTGATGGACTTCAGTGACAACGAAATTCCCTTTGGTAATCGTGCCGGTCTTATCTAAGGCAACAGTATGTACCTTGGATAGGATTTCAAGATAATTGGATCCCTTGATAAGGACACCTGCGCTGCTTGCGCCTCCAATTCCCGCAAAGAAGCTGAGTGGTATGCTGATGACTACTGCGCAGGGGCAGCTTATAACGAGGAAGGTGCAGGCCCTGAAGATCCATCTGCTCCAAAGAGCTGAGACTGATCCATAGGACTCTCTGCCAATTCCCGTTAATAGGACGAAGAGAGGGGGAATCAGCACGAGAGCCAGGGCAGCATAGCAAACGACCGGGGTATAGTATTTAGCGAATTTTGAGATAAAGTTTTCGGACTCTGATTTCTGTGAGGCTGCATTCTCAACAAGGTCCAATATCTTGGACGCGGTGGATTCATCGAATTCAGCGGTAGTCTGAATCTTTATGACCCCATTCAGGCTTATGCAGCCGCTGACCACAGGGTCTCCGGGAGAGACATTCCGGGGCCTGCTCTCCCCTGTGAGAGCAGAGGTATTTAAGGAAGCAGAACCCTCTTTTACTATCCCATCAATTGGAATCTTTTCTCCGGGATTCACGATGATTATGCTGCCGGTTTCCACCTCGTCCGGATCCACTCTTTTTAATTCGCCGTCTTCCTCAATATTCGCATAGTCGGGGCGGATATCCATGAGTTCGGATATGCTCCGCCTGCTTTTTCCCACTGCGTAGCTTTGAAAAAGCTCCCCAACCTGATAGAGGAGCATGACCGCCACGCCCTCCCCGTATTCTCCCAGGATGATCGCGCCCAGGGTGGCGATCGTCATCAGGAAATTCTCATCGAAGACCTGGCGGTTCTTTATGCCGTAGATGGCTTTTCTTATTATATCATGACCCACGAGGAGATAGGGGACTAGAAATAAGATAAAAAGAAGAATATTTGGAAGCCTGACATTTATTATTTCTTCGGAAATCAGATAAACCGGGATCCAGAATATTGCCGCTATGATTATTCTAATTAAGAGGTTTTTTTGTTTTGTAGTCATTTTCACGTTACGATTATTTCTCTGCTGAATTGTGGTTGCTATTCTCGGAATACGTCCAGATAATGAGTCTCTTCATTGGGGAGAGCGGAAGCGGCCAAGTCCAAGAGCTTAGAAGCGAAAGAAGCAGCGCTCTCTCCATAAATTGAGCCCCTCCAGCCTTTCTCCATTAGATCGTCCTCAGAACTCAGAATGTCGTCAAGCGTCAGATTCACTATCTGCTCTTCAGCATATGAAAGATTGGACTCTGAATAGAAGAGTCCCTTAATTAGGGCGCAGTAAGCCAGTATCTTTGGCAAAGGTATGGAGTCAGCGACTCTGATTTCCAGGAATTGCTTCAATCGGACTTCGGGGAAGGCCATGGAAAGCAGATGCTCGATTTCGGCCTTAGTAGGCTCCCTATACTGAAAGAGCTCTGAAACGGTCTTTCGGCCTGTGGGATGGGGCTTTCCGTCCTCCATAATGAAAATTGGAGGCATTTCACCTATGAAGTCGGCGTAATCTGAGAATCCATAGGAAGGATCAAAAATATTATCAGGTATGGCGCATCTCACAGGGTCCACCCGTCTCCAGATATCAGTGCGCTTTAGATGGGTCTTTAATTCCTTTCCTTCGAATTGGGCTGCATTGTCGCATAGCAGCTTTAATGCGGGAGAGAAATAATGGGCAGCTTGGATCTTCCTGCGGAAATCTTCTTCGGAATAATAGTCGATTGAGACCTGAGTGGAGGCAGAGCCTCTCATCATCTGCCTGCCGCCGGTGCCGGAAGACAGGAAATACTCATCCATCAACCGATACCGCTCCTTTGGAATCAGCTGCAGGCTGTCTACCGGGCTTACGGGCTGGCAGCCTACGGTCAATAGCTCATATTGCCTTTTGGTTAAGATGGCCTTTAGTTTTTCTGAAAAGTCTTTATAAATGGACTCTATGGCTGGGACCTGGCATCTTTCTGCCAGGCTTATCTCGATCTGGGATGCGGGTTCCAGGGTAATATTAAAGTCATCCGTGATGAATCCAAGCAGTGCTTCATCCTCGATTCTTTGTGCGCCCGGATAAAGGGCTAGGAACTCTTCCAAAATCCGGCCTACGCCGTTCTCGCCTGAGTAAGGGACGGCTTCCTTTGAGTCGGCCCTGACTATGAAGTGTTCTACCTCAAGCCCTAGAGGCGTAACAATGGGACTAAAAAGTTCTGGACTTTGGGGTCCCGGACTTTGGGGTCTCGGACTTTGGAGTCCCTGACTTTGAGGTCCTGGCTTTATCCCGGAACGAAAATAATCAATGAAAGCGTCTTTCCATGTTTTCATGTTAATTATCTCCTAAAATTTAAACCTCAATAAATATGAGGCGATTATGGCAAGGGCAGCGATTACTATATGAGTCCGTACATTTATCGCCATTATCCCGATGAATTCCCTTGCAAAGGCATTCGGCCAAAAGTACCATTTTGTGGGGCTCCCCAGCCCCTCAGCTTCTATGTCTGATTTAATGCATAGCATGCCGCCCCTCAGCACGTGGAAATCAGAGGTAACAAAGGCGAGCTTTGCGTTGGGTCTTAGCCCGTCTATGATCGTTTTGGAAAATGTCAGGTTTTCACGGGTATTCGTGGATTTTTTCTCGGGATACACTTCCTCGTACTCTGCCCCATGGGATAGGAGATAGAAACCCATAGCCCCGCCCTCGCTCATTATTTCATCTTTTCCTTGTCCTCCTGATGGGACATAGAGCGCTGGCTTCCCGGTCGCGATCTCCTGCTCCCAGGCGAAATGTATAGCCTTATTGGTTCTGGCCTTTAATATGGGCAGAAGATGGCCTTTTTTGCTAATCGAGCAGCCCAGGATGATTAAAAAGTCCCTATCATAGGGCGGTTTGTGCCTCGCCGCTATATAACCCATTATCATGGAACCCCAAAATGCGCAGTCGATATAGCCAAGCATGCACCAACAGAAAAAGACTGGCGGCGAAAGAGCTCCGGGGAAAAGGTAGTATAGAGCGGCCCTTGACAAAATGAGAAAAAGCAAGAGAAAGACCCCTATGAATCTATTTGGTCTGAAGCCCTCTTTTTTTGCGAGGAAGAGAGCGCAAATGCTTAAGAAGATGAGGTACAGCCCATAGGGAGCCGAGAGCAGCATAGGCAAAGTCCGAACATAAGAAATTAAATCTTGGCCGCGAAATGAAATCAGATTCAGGAAGAATGAGCATATGGCGAATATGAATAAACCTGCCAAAATAACACAATTATAGGAGTAAAGCAACATTTTCATAAGAAAATGAGGATAACATAATAAGAGTATTCTTGTCAACTTGTGCGCATATAGCTCTTTTGGCCGGGAAGATGGGTTTTTTGAAATATAGCGAATGATGTATTATAATAAAAAGGTTTTCTGCTTAGAAGAAGTCTTTGCATAAGACTGTTCGGATAAACGGACTTTAATGAGTTGGGATTGTTTATAAATTTTATTGAAGCTGGGGGGATTGAATTTGGATACTAAAGAAAATAAGGGACTTAGAAAGTACCTTTCGCCGCTTTCGGCCTGGGCGCTTTCCTTTGGCTGCGCAGTGGGATGGGGTTCATTCGTGATGCCGGGGACCACCTTCCTTCCGATGGCAGGGCCTCTTGGCACAGCGATTGGAATAGGACTTGGGGCTTTTATCATGCTGATTATTGGGATGAATTACCACTATATGATGAATCGTTATCCCGATTCCGGCGGCACCCTGATCTATTCTACAAAAACTTTCGGCTACGACCACGGCTATCTCTCTGCCTGGTTTATGATCCTGGTCTATGTGGCGATCATCTGGGCCAATGCCACAGCCCTGACCTTGATATGCCGGAATCTGTTCGGATCTGCTCTTCAATTCGGGTTTCATTATGAGATTCAGGGATATCAAATCTATTTCGGGGAGACCTTGCTCTCCATATTGGCAATCCTGATCTTTGGCTCCATTTGTATAATTGATAAGGTCTTAGCTGTACGATTGCAGGTTCTTGCGTCTGTAGTGATGATCCTTGGCATCGGCATAGTGTTTTTTAATGTCGCATCTAATCAGGAAGTGAGTCTTTCTGGGTTCAGACCCTTTTTTGCCTATGGCGATATGAGTGTGATGGGGCAAGTCTCCACGATAGTCGCGCTCTCTCCCTGGGCCTTTGTTGGTTTTGAATCAATCTCCAATTCTACGGAAAGCTTTAAATTCTCCGCAAAAAAGGCTATCTGGATATTTCTTGCCTCTCTTTTAACCGGAGCGGCCTTCTACATAATGCTATCTACCATAGCAGCCGCCATTCATCCTCCGGGCTTTGAAAGCTGGACGGATTATGTAGCAGCGCTTAATGGCCTGGATGGTCTCGAGGGGCTTCCTACTTTTTATGTTACCAATACAGTTATGGGGAAAGAGGGACTGATAATACTGGGCTTTTCCTGTACGGCTGCGATTGTCACGGGACTCATTGGAAATTTCGTTGCCGCGAGCCGGCTTCTTTTTGCAATGGCCAGGGACGGGATAATGCCTAAGTGGTTCTGCAAGCTGGACCGGAAGGAAATCCCCCGGAACGCCCTCCTTGCGCTTATGCTGATATCGGTATTAGTGCCATTATTAGGACGCACTGCAATAGGATGGATTGTCGATGTCAATACCATAGGGGCCGTGATTGCCTATGGCTATACCTCTGCGAGTGCGTTTGTTACAGCGAGAGCGGACAAGAATAGATTTGTTCAGGCTTCCGGGGCGATAGGCTTCCTGGTGTCATTGATATTCTTCTTCTACTTTATGTCCTGGTCTGCGGGGACTATGTCCACGGAATCGTACTTAATTCTTGCGGCCTGGAGCATATTTGGATTTGTTTATTTTAGATACATATTCAAGCAGGACAAGAAGAAGAGATTCGGGAAATCCACCATCGTTTGGATAGGGCTTCTGTTCCTCATCTTCTTTACCTCCCTCATGTGGGTGAAGCAGTCCACTGAGGACGAGACACGGGACGTGGTTGGAAGGATCAGCAAATTTTATGAAGAGCAATATATGGATGATGACCCTTATACCATAGCTAGAACAGAAAAATACTTAAAGGACCAGCTTGAGCAGGCGAATAAGGTCCAGACCAGGAACAGCATGATACAGATGGGAATTATCCTGGTGAGCCTCGGGATAATGTTCAGCATATATACGACGATTTCCAAGAGGGAAAAGAAGATGGAGATCGAGAAGCTTGAGGCCTTGGAAATGAGCCAGGCCAAGAGCACCTTCCTTTCGAATATGTCCCACGATATCCGCACCCCGATGAATGCGATAATAGGCTATCTCAATATCGCGGAAAAAGAGACCTCCCTCGCTGAGGTGATGAAATATATCTCCAAGATCAAGGCTTCCAGCCAGCATCTCCTTGCGCTGATAAATGATGTCTTGGAGATGAGCAGGATTGAGAGCGGGAAGATAGAGCTTGAGCCCATAAAAATGGACATTTGCAAGACCTTCACAGAAGTCGGAGACATGTTTACGACTCAGATGAATGAGAAGAAAATCGATTTCAACATTGATTTTTCTCAGGTTCGTCACAGGATGGTTTATTGCGATAAGTATAGGCTGAACAGGGTGCTCTTGAACCTGGTCAGCAATGCCTATAAATTTACTCCTGAAGAGGGGAGCATCTTCCTGTCTCTTTATGAGATAGAGTGCGAGGAAGAGAATTATGGAAAATATGAGATTCGTGTAAAGGACAGCGGTATTGGAATGTCCAAGGAATTTGCCCTAAAGGTCTTTGATGCTTTCGAAAGAGAGAATAATTCCACCGTGAGCAAGATCCAGGGAACCGGTCTTGGAATGTCCATAACAAAGAGCATAGTAGACATGATGGGGGGCAAAATCCTGGTCAATTCCGAAAAGGGAGTAGGGACAGAGTTCATAATTAATCTGAAGCTCAAAATCATGGAAGAAGCTCAGCAGATCCAGGAAAATAGTGCCGAAGGGACTCCTGTCGTAACCGAAGTGGATTTCAGCAAGAAGCGCCTGCTTTTGGTGGAGGATATGGAGATTAATCGGGAAATCGCCCTCATGATTCTGTCGAGCCTGGGCTTCATGGTAGAGACTGCTGAAAACGGCAGGGAGGCTCTTGAAAAGGTGGCAGCTTCGAGCCCTGGATATTTCGATGCCGTTCTTATGGACATTCAGATGCCTGTGATGGATGGCTATGAGGCGGCCAGGGAAATAAGGAAGCTGGATGGCTCCCTGTCGCAAGTGCCAATCATAGCCATGACTGCAAATGCCTTTTCAGAGGACGTAAAGAAGGCAGAGGACGCTGGAATGAATGGACATGTTGCGAAGCCGATAGACGTAAAAGTCCTGACTGATACCCTGCGGAAGATCTTGGGGAGGGTAGAACAGATTTTTGATCCATGAGTCATGAAACATGGACTGCTACCTTGTAGCCTGCGCCAGATTCGCTTTTAACGATAATTTCAGTGTCTCCCTGTGAAATGGGGATAAGTACATTGTCATCCCTGACTTCGCAGATAGAAGGGTTTGAGGATTTCATGCTTATCCCATATTTTTTGCATTCATCGCTATCCAACTCTTCAAGCTGGAGGGTGGAAAAACGGACAAGAGGCCTTATTTGGACTGCGTAGGGCTGGTATGTATGGGACAGGCTCACCTCATTCAGCATTGAGCCAAGCTCAATTATTTCTTTGGAATCATTCCAAGCCAGAGGGTCGTCCGGGGATATTGAAAAGAGCTTTATCTGTCTGGAGAGGCCTCGATAATTTATCGTCGCGACGGAGGAGCCGGGCGCGATGGGAGTCAAAAGATTCCCATCCAGTGAGAAAATGCTGGGATCGAATCCGGTGATACTTACTTCAGATTCATTCACATAGTGCTTCTCCTTGTCGATATCTATCCAATAAAAGGTATTATGAATTGGATAATCGTCTATAACGGCCTTCTTTATCAGGCTGTCAGAATCGATTATCATTGGCCAGGGATTATTTTCCCAGTCTCTGTAGATGATTGGTTCCTTTAGATTTGTCTTTCCCTCGTTGCTCCTATCAATATCCTTAGTGAGTCGCAGAGTGAGGGAGGCAAGGCGGGTAGCCCATAATTTTGGGCTTAGGTTATTGGTTCCCATGTAGGCGTAGGATACCATCATTGGGTCATCTTTCTTGATATGCCCCAAGGAGTCGCTCATTATCCCCGAATTATGGCAGCCGCAGATTGTATTTGTATTTATCTCAGAGAGCCGCTCAAAATTTATGCCGTCAACTGATTCATAATAGAGGAGACAGCTATCTTCTGTGAAGCGGCGATTCGTGCAAATCGCGATGAAGAGGCCGCTTTCCTCGTGATAGGCGACATCCCAGGAATCGCAGTCCGAATATATGTATTCCGATCCTGCTGAAGAATCGCTCCTAATTGTGGCATAGCCTTGAAAATAGAGCTTGGAGGCCCAGGAAGGATCCCTTAAATCGGCTGTCCATACCTCAGTAGTCTTGATCCTGGAGTAATCCATGCCAAAGGCGTCTCTCGTGACATAGACATAGATTATATTGTCTAAAACGACGAAGCTGGGCTCGCCCATTCCCCATCCTAGGCTGGAGCCATTGTAATAGAGGATTGGCCTTGGGTCTCCGCCCCAGCCGGATCCGTTCCATTTTTCGAATGGGCCGTCCGGCTTCAGGGACCGGGCAAGAAAGACAGAGTTGCAAAGCCCGTCGTGCGTCTCATCTATGGTAGAGGTATAGCCTAGATAGTAGTAGCCGTCTAAATAAAGTATTTCGGGGTCGCAGACTGAGAGACAGTCCAAAGAGGCGGGAGTTGGACTGAGAACAACCTTTTCACGGGTCCAGGTCTTACCTCCGTCATTTGAATGTTTATATGTGATCCAATCGAATTCACGAGTCCCATCACTGGGAGATGAAAAATAGGCATCTATGCTCCCGTCCTCATTCAACAGCAATGAGGGACCATAGCGGTAATCATTACGAATCAGGGTTTTTGAGGGTTGGTGAATATCGATTCCGCTGTCTTTCAGGGAAAGGTGGACATGGGGACCCATGTAGGGTCTGTTTTCGGATATTGGGTATGCTGCATCGCCATTCTCGGGATTTCCAGAGATTTCATTTATTTGAGCCTTATTAATAGGGCTTGCTAACTCAGTTTTCTCTGCGCAGCCTGAAAGCAGCAGCATCAAGATTAAAAAACATATAATGATTTGCATAGATATTATTCTAACAGATTAAATATAAAAAGTCACTTAAAAAGGATTCATGAAATGGTTGCTTTATCAATTCTTTATATCTCCTTATCGGCCATATTGCTGATGGCGGGAGAAATCTGCTTATTTTGGATCGCAAAGGGATTGTCCTTAGGGGCATTTATTTTTTCGTTAATTACCGTGGCGATCCTGGGTCTGGTTCTGTTCGGCCTTTCTTATCTTTGGAAGAAATGGGACTGTTCAAAGAGGCTTGCTCGCAGGGGGGAGCTTAAGTTTATTTTGGAATCCATATCCGCCTGGATCCTGCTTACCTTGGGGTTCATGCTCAGAATGAGCTTTATCGGACACATGCCTGTCACCTTGGATGCGGACGGTCAAATGGTCTTCACTGCGGCCAGGGTTCTGTCGGGGCTGGAGTCTTTTGAGGCCGGGGAGGGGGTCCGTCAATACATGGCGCTGCTCCCTGAGACCTATCTTTATCCCAGAATCCTAGGTAGCCTGTATGAGTTCTTCGGATATAGCGAGATGGCGATCCCCTGCCTCAATGTGGTGCTCTCCATCCTCTCGTCCTGTTTTTTATGGAGGGCGGCCAGAAAGGCGGCAGGGAGTAAAGCGGGACTCATATGTCTTTTTTTTGCTTGTTTTTCTCCCTCCCAGATCTTATTCTTGAATCATGGGGCACCGGAATATCTGTTCCTGTTTTTCTTTGTCCTGTCGCTTTATCTTTATGAGGTCTTGCGTGAGTTCGTTCTGGAAAAAAGGAGCCTAAAGGCGAATTGGACCAGATTAGAGAGATTCCTGTTTTTAGGGCTGTCAGGAATGATGGGAATTGTCCTTTCTCTCCTGGCCAAATCGGCCTCACAGGGGATGATGATCTCATTCATCTTTTTGGCTCTTTGCATACTGGGTTTTCAAAAGCTCTCAATTTCTTGGCCGAAGCCCCTGGGGGCGGATCCTTCAATTCCGAAGCAGACAGGCAGGCCTGCAAAACCCAAATTTTCCTGGCCGAAGCTCTCTATGCAAGGATTCTGGAAAAGACCTGGCATACCGGCGTTGGTGGTATTCGTGATCTGCACGTCCCTTCTAAATCTCTCTATTGACAGGGAGTTAGGGATGGAGAGCGCCAAGGGGATTTATGCCTATGGCTACAGCCTGTTGTCCGGGGCCAATTTGGATTCGGTTGGCAGTTTCAACAGCAAGGATTCTGATTATCTATATTCCAGATTGCAGGATAATGGAAGTGCGCTCGATACGCAAAAGGATTGCTTCGATCTTGCCGGGAAGAGGAGGCAGGAGGCAGGGGGGAGATTCCTGGGTCTTGTGCTGAATAAGTTCGCCGTGCTGATGAGCAGGGACAGCTTTGCGGGTGAAATGGTCTTCATGGCGGGAGAGTGGACCCTTCTTTGGCTCCTGTTATTTTCATGCGCGGGACTCGTAATCATGTACTTTAAAGGGGACAGTCGTCTTTCGCATCTGGCATTGATAATATTCTTAAGCCTGATCTTTTTCGTATATTTTGAGTGCCGTGAAAGGTACCATTTTTATCTGATTGCGGCTCTTCAAATGCTGACTGGATATAGTTACAATGAGATATTTCAGAAAAGAAAACCATGTCATGATGTCACCACCCAACCTAGGGTCTGATTGCTTTTGAGTGGACAGCGCCTGCCAAGTGTACCCTCCACTCAAAAACGAGCCAAGTTTGTCGTTTGGTGGTGACATAATGTCACGGAAAAGGTGTTTGGAAATGGAGGACAGAGTCTGTGAGAGAGCTTTTTTATGAAGATGCCTATTTGAGGGAATTTGAATCCGTAGTCCTGGACTGCTTTAAGGCGGATGATAAGGAGCATGAGGGGCTCTATGCCGTAGAGCTGGATAAAACTGCTTTTTATCCAGAGGGCGGCGGTCAGGCTGCCGATAAAGGCGTTATAAATGGAATAGATGTTTTAGATGTGCAGAGATTAAGTGAGGGCGTTAAAGGGGATTCAGAAGAGCTTCTTGGCGGCAGGATCTTGCATTACATAGATAGGCCTCTCCCTGTGGGTGAGACTGTCAGCGGAAAAATAGATTTTGACCATAGATTCGACCTCATGCAGAATCATACCGGGGAGCACATAATATCGGGGCTCATTTTTGAAGAATATGGCTTCCCAAATAAGGGCTTCCATATGGGAGACTCGATAACGATAGATGTGGGAGGGGTCTTAAGCTGGGACCAGCTTATGGAGATCGAGAGAAGAGCCAATGAAAGGATTTATGAGAATCTGCCGGTTTCAGCTTCTTTTCCCGAAGACGATGAGCTGAGGTCGATGGAATATAGAAGCAAGAAGGAGCTTAATGGGACAGTGAGGATAGTCTCCATCCTTAAGACCGATTCATGCGCCTGCTGCGGACTGCACGTAAGCAGGACCGGTGAGGTAGGGATAATAAAGATTCTTTCCGCGGTCTCCTATAAGGGCGGCACCAGATGTGAGCTTCTCTGTGGCAGGAGGGCTCTTCTGGATTATGAGGGCAAGACCGATAGAAGTCATAAAATCGTAGAGCTTCTCTCTGTGGAGGATCGGGATATTCATCTTGGGGTCAAACGCTTGTTAAATGAGTCCCATGAAAAATCCATGAGAATTGCTGAACTTACGAATAAGATCTTTCTGCTTAAGGCCTCTTCATATGAGGATGGCGGCGACTTTGTGATTGATGAAGAGGAGGAGATGGAGGGAACTGCGCTTAGGCGCTGCTGTGAAGAGCTGTTAAAGCTGAATAAGGGCAAAATCTGTGCCTGTCTTTCTGTATTAGGAGAGGAAAAGGACTCAATAAAATATGTAATAGGCAGCAGGAGCATAGATATGAGAGGCTTATGCAGGACTTTGAACGCAGAATTCAATGGAAAGGGGGGCGGGAGCGCTGCGATGGTGCAGGGCGGCTTAAAGGCCCCGCTTGAAAGGGTGAAGGAGCGGCTTGAAAATCTCATTGCGGAGCTTTTGGTTAAATGAAAGGGCCCTTGGCGATAATTTTCGCACTATTCATTTTGCTCTCTCTATTCGCGGTCCCGACAGGAAGCCAAGAAGCTTTGGAAATCAAGATTAATGAGGTATGCACATCGAATCTTTGCAGCAGCTTCGATGAATATGGAGGGACTCCGGATTGGATCGAGCTCTATAACCCTAATGACAGGGCGGTGGATTTAACCGGGTGGCATTTATCGGATTCAGAGAAAAGATTGGATAAGTG
>JAGBNY010000053.1 GCA_017634175.1 Lachnospiraceae bacterium | reverse complement strand
TTGCGAGTCTTTTTTGGGGGCAGGGTTGACGCATTCATGCGTCAACCCTACAGTCTGAAATATTGACAGTTATTTAACTGCAATCCTAAGAACACGGCCGCACAAAAGAAAGTACCGCCGGTGGCGGCGGACGGCCATCGCAAAGGGAACCCTTTTTTACAGCGGGGAACATTACCAATCGATATGGATCGTATGCTGCCCGTTAGTTGGGACCACAAACGGATTATTTACAAGACCTTCTAGCCCCGTGGTATGTATTCCGAGCTCATCAGCGTACTGTGCTGTTATCTGATAATGATCTATGACACTAAACTTTCCAGTATCATGAAAGAGTCTCCTAAACTGGTTTTCAGTGGGAAGGGTGCCTATCCTCCACCCATTCGAATATGGTCTATTTATGGGATTCAGAAAATCTGTGATTCTTTTCAGCCAATACTTCTCAATCTCAAACTCCTGTCCCTTCTTCCCCGGGTCCAGCTTTATCCATAGGTCGAGATTAATCCTCACGAAGACCGGCTCCCGGATTTCAAAATAGTCCCTATCAACTGAAAGCGGCATCGAATCCAAAAAGCTTTCTCTCATCCGGTCCTGAGTCACCTTGAAAGAGAAGGATCCGTTCAGATAGTCTTCCATCAAAAGTACAATTGATATCCTTTCATCCTTGACTATGCAGGCGGCCTGGTTGACGTTTTCAGAGAACATCAGGGCCGCATTAACAAAATCCTCTTCTGTAATGAGCCTGTTCCTGGATCCTATGATCGATGCCGCCCTGGCGCAGGACCTGGCTGTGCTTTCCATCGGATTGCCACCATAGGCAGCTATTGGATGCTCCACTGTGTCCACAAAGAGGACGCTCCGCCTGAAGCGGGCTATAGAATTCGACGGCAGATTCGCCTGCTTTCCATTCGATATACGTAAGGAGACAGTGAAAGCCGTGCTCTCGGTGTTCTTCGGGATTCTCTCCCTCGTGCCCTCTCCAAAGATCAGCTTATTATTCATGCGGTCAAGCTTATAGACCCGTCCATCGTACTGATTCCCGGTAAACTCTTCCACCTCGGTCCACTTCACGAAGAAATCGCTCGTTTCGCCCCGGATATTATATAAGGCGCGTACCTTCTCCGGGTTCCTTTCCATGAGAAGCTTCATTTCCGCGTCCGAAAGCTCCCCAAACTCATTCACCCACACATCCGCATCCAGGATGCTGCCAGGATTCAGGTCGAATGACATATTATGCTGAACGGAATCCAGATAGTAATTGACGCTATCCAGCTCCTCTATATTCGTGACCTTTGCCGCGTTCATTTTTATAGAAAGGAGCCTCGGCCGAAAGCTGCGATCCGAATCAAAAAGGCCCTGAGTGTCGCTTATCCTAAGATAATACTTCTTCTCACCAAACACATCCTGCTCTCTCCAGTCAGAAGGTGGCTGAAAGAGGATTACTCCGGACTTAGTGAGGCTATCAGTCTGATCGATGACATGAAGCGGCCTGAAGCCCTTGAGCGAAGAATAGGAAAATGATAGCCCGGTGCCGGAGAAACTCACGCTGTCTGCCAACCCTAAGAAGATACCTATGGGTCCCTCCTTGAATTTACCGTCCATTTCAAAGTACACTTCGTTGCCCTTGAACGGGAATTCGGGAAAGGCCTGCTGCGGATTAGACACCGCAAGGGAAAGGGTAATGTCCTTTACATGCCCATTTTGCCTGATCGTCACCCTCTCCGGCTGGATCCATTTTCCGCCATAAGCGAAGCTCAGCTTCAGGTTTTTAAGCCTTGGATAATGGTGGGTCGCGGGCACAAGATAGCAGTTATCCGCCCTTCTCACCCTCATCCTTATCGCCCTGCCGGAAAATCCGCCCTCTGTGATCTCTTCCCAGTCATAGGGGATATCGAATTTGATTTGCTTTTGCCCGATCGCGGATTTCTCGCTGAAGATGCCCCTGACCTCTTCCTCCGTGGGAATCTGCCGCCATCCCAGCCCGTTATAATATTCCATAGAGAATTCATCAACGTAGCAGTCCGTCATGAGTCTCTCGATTGTCAGATACCTCTTTTTTCGTTTAATAACGGGAAGAGCGGCAGGAGCCTGCGGGGCCTCGTTTATGAAGGTTCTTTGCTCTAAGCTGTACTCAAATGAGAGGGTGGCATGGGCGCCCGCCCTCATGAAAACTGAATCAGCGAAGATGTAGCACTCCTTAAATTCCTCAAGAGCCGTCCCAAAGGGCCTGAAGTCAAGCTTGGAAAGCTCCTCTCCATCGCTTAATACTGCATCAGGCGACCCTTCCGCATCCATTGGGATCATTTCAATCCTTGAAATCTCAAGGTCGGCTCCTGTCCCTTTTTCCGGCCTTATATAAATCATATCTTCAAGAAAATGACCTGATGATATCAACTGGATCCTGTCTTTTTCACATAAGACCTTATCAAAGGGCTTTATCCCGCCCTCGCCTGAGTAAAAAAAAGTGAATTCCCTGGGGTCAGAAATTATCCGGGCCAGCTCCTCCGAGGGCCTGTTTCCTGCGAAACGTATGAAAAAGCTCTCCCCGTTAAGAGCACTCTTAAACCCGCTTTGAATCGCCAGCACGTTTTCATAAATATTCTCCCCCTCAAAGCCAAAGAGAACCGCTCCCCCCTGCGGTAGCATATTGGCTTTGCAGACGGTGATCTTCTCATGCCTTTGAGAGACATTCAAGATCCTTTCAATGTTTACCTGTGTCAAGGCAATGTCATGCATGGTACGGAAAATGAAACTCTCATCGTCCAGGCCGCTGTCAGCGCCGCCATCCCCTGTCTCTAATCCCAGGTCTGAAGTTTCGGGGCTCAAACCGGATGGAGAGGCTATTAGCTCCGTCCCGGCCGGCACAACGACCCTTGTATCGGACAGAGCAGAGGACCCGAAGCACACCACCGACTCAGCAGGGTAGGCGGAGCTTTGAGAGATCCCATACATATTCACGAATTCTATGCGGAACCTTTCCGGATAGTAATTGTAATAAAGGATCTCCTGCTCAAGAAAATCGGCAAAAATATGCGCTATCGCGGCCGAGGCATCAGGATTTTCTTCATCCATCATCCATTCAGGCAGGTATGACGAGGCAAGCTCTTTTATTCTCTTTACGATTGTCTCGCTATTCACCAATGAAAGCTTCATCGCTTTCCTCCATGCCCCTTTCTTCGTTCAAGTAAAACGGGAACACCATATTGTCGTAAGCGTCTTCCTCAATAATATGATACTCAATGTTTATAATCAGTCTCCCGAGCTCTGACTGCGGCTCTATATTGACCTCCACCCAGTCCACCCTGGGCTCAAATTCAAGTATGTCGTCCCGAAGCTCCCTCTGCATCATTGTGAGCCTGGTGAGGGAAATATCCGTGAAAACATATGACATGCTCTTAGTACCAAAGTCTGGATGTATCCACCTCTCCCCCTTTTGTGTCATGAGTATTATATAGATGGATTCCTTTACGCTGGAGGTTCCCCCCGTCATCTTGAAGCGTCCTGTTGTACTGTCTATTTCCGGAGGGAACTTCATCCCTGTCCCTAAGAATTCTTGGATCTCCATTCTTACCCAACCTTCACGCTTGTGCCGCTTAAGGATGACATTTCACCTGAGAGCTTCAGCGCCCCGGAGGCATTCGCCGTCACCTGCTGGCCTTCCATTTTGACATTGCCAGTGGCGGAGACCGTGAAGCTTTTTTCCGTGGAAATCGAGCAGTCGCCGCAAGTCACGGTAATCTTGCTCTTTTGCCCGTCCATCATGATCTTTATGCCATCCCCGACCTTTATCACTAGCTTCTCAGCCGCCTTTATATTAATTGTCCCTTTCTCAGTAAGCATCTCGACATGGCAGTTCTTTTCCTTGTCATGGATCTCGATCTTCTTATTCTCGTTGTCATAGAGCATCGTATGCTGCTTATTAGCAGTAGTGACCGTGATCTTGTCCTTTGAGCCGCCCTCATCGTCCTTGCTGTCGAAAAAGGTTATATTGCTGCCGTTCCTGGTCTGTATAGTCTTTGTCTGATTGTCCTTATTTGCGGACTGCTTTGCAATTGTATCAGAGTCCCTTGGAATGGACCCTATCACGAATGGTTTCTCGATATTCCCATTCTCAAAGGCTAGGAGGACCTGGTCATTTTTCTCCGGAATAAAAAAATATCCCCATTTTTTCCCCGTGTAGAGAGGGACGACCTTCGCCCACCTGAGCTTATTCGCGTCCTTGTCCCTTGTAGGTATGGTGACGCAGATCCGCCCCGGCATCTTGTCCGAATAGTCCTCCGCGACTATCCCCACCGCAACGCCGTAGATTCTCTCATCTCCGGTGCTGGTTTTCCTGATATTCTTTTGACTTATATCCTCAATAACATCATATAACGCCATAATTATCCCTGCTTAATTCACTGAAGAGGCCTCTCCTGAGAGATAGGTCTTGTAGCCCTCGGTATCGGACATCACATGCCTCACATTAGTAATATAAAAGGTGTTCTCCGCCTTGTCTCCAAGGTTCACTAGCTTCACATTGTAACCCGGGATAAGCTCCGGCAGTCCGTCACATTCACATTCCAGTCTGCCGAACCTATTCGAGATCTCGTCCATGAGCGACTCAGCCCTGTTCTTTGCCTCGCTCTTATCATGCACTGTTGGGTCAAAGTACACCTTTTTTGAACCTGAAAGAAGGGACTTTGCACTATTCCCTCCCCAATACTTATTGGTTCTTTTATCAACAGCGTTAACAAGGGTCCCCGACCCATCGTCCATTCCACGGACCTCGACTTCAGTGACTAGCCCTGTAATATCATATGCAACATCGAAGCTTTTGAGTCCCTTTCCAATCCCGATTTCAATCCTGACCGTACTAACAGACTTATTCTTACGGAATATTACCGTGCCGTCCCTTATAAAGAACTCAAAATTAAATTTCTTGGCAGCCTTGACTATGAAATCGTAGTCGCTCTCGTCCACCATCTCAATCGTGTCAGGGCTGTCCTCCCCATTGCCCCCGGAGCCTGATCTTTTCTTGTCCGGAGTATCGTCCACCTTGAGCTGCGCCTTGAAGATCCCATTGGACTGTATCGCCTGATAGCGTTGGGATGCGAAAATTTCCTTTACGGCCTCGGAATAGGACTTAGCTGTGAGCTGTCTCACGCAGGAATTTGACATCATTATCCCTTTCACGTCCATTAGAGTGACCTCTATCTGCATAGGCCTCTCATCATCATGGATGAAACGAACCCTCGATACGAAGCCGCAGAATACCTCCTTTAATTTCCCGGCATAGCCCAGCAGCACCTGTGCGGAGCCGCCCAGCACCAAGTAGGATTTTAGGACTGAGCTGTCATACAGCTTCTTCTCCTCATCCAGCACCTCAGAAACATAGAAGGAGGCAATGGAAGCCTCGAAATCCGACGAGAGCTCGCACACGAGATCATAAATAATGAGCCCCTGCTTTGCGCTGGCGAGGTCCTTTCCATTTATGATGATCTGCATTTCCGGGTATTGAAATCCTTTGTACTCCTCCTTTAATTTTTTATAATCAAAGGTCTCCTGTCCCCCTCCGGCTTCCTTCACGATTGTTTTGTCTTCTCCTTCTTATGCTTCTCTATCGCCTTATCCATGTTGGCGCTGGCCTTGTCAAAGACCTTCCTCGTAGCGAATTCCTTCTTCCATTCCTGTTTTATCCCGATATTGACCCTCGCAATGGATGGCTCTCCTGACTGATCGAACATGGTATAGCTGCAATTGAATTCAGACAGTATGCCTGTCACATTGAATTTCCCCCAGGAAAAGGTGACTTTATCGGCATGAATCGAGGCGACCATGAATAATTCCACCCTGTATCTCACGCTTTTGTCTCCCTTGAAAAGGGCTGTGAAGATCAGCTCCATGGAAAGCCTCTCAGTAACCGGGCGAATCAGGCTTTGATAGCTCTTCACCTGGCTTTTTTGGCCGGGATCGCTCTCCATGACCCCGAGGGCCGGTGTGTCGTCACTGATCTCGATAGAATCCATCTCCGTACCGAAGCGAAGCGAAGCCGGGTTAAATTGCACCTTCATCTTCGCCGGGTTATTGGGATCAAAGAATGATGTCCCGTCTTTGATCCTGCCCATTTCATCGGTCTTTGGCTCTTTAGGAGTAAGCTTCGAGATCAAAGGCTGAAAATCGTTTGATTGTGAAGCAGGGCTATTCTGGCTTCTGTCTCCGCTAAGCGCTGCCTCCGCCCCATTCATCACTCTCTCATTTTGGGACTTATTCTTGTTTCTGTTCGATAACCGGGTCTTTGAAAGCCCCTCAAACTCAATGTATGCGTTCTCTACATCGGGAACGACCTGGCTCTCACCCGCCTTGTTTATTATCTGCCTTATCGTAGCGTCCTGCATTTAATCTCATGTCTCCGTAGTATCAAGGAGCTTCATTGTCAGATTGATCTTGGCCCTGACCGGTATGCCCTCTCTTGTGAACATTGAAAATTCTACGTCAATATCGTCAATGTATCCCTCAAAATAGAAGCTCCCATAGCAAAAAGCCACATGGCTCAAGATCGGATTCCTTACGAGCTGCTGATAGCCTGACACTATTTCATAGATATCGCCCTTTTTGTACCCATCTAAAAGATTCTTCCCGACCTGGGTCCTGTCAATCTTCTCCATGTCCGATTTGGTTGTAATAAGGGGGCTCGTGTCGTCAATGAAGAATTCAAAGCTCAAGGTCTGCCTTTGATGAGGGGCCTCATCCAGGGAGACCTTGTGCTTTTTTTTCTCGTCCTTATGATACTGCATGTCCCTTCTTTTCTTCTTCTTTCTGGGATTTCCAGTAATGTGCAGGGACGTAGGATTGAACTGCAGCTTCATCTCATGCAGCTCCCCATTATCTGAGTGCGCTGCGGTCTGGTCATTCAGGGCCCACTCGGCCTTATTGCCCACGTCGGCGGATTGATCCATTATGGAATAGTCCAGAAGCTGCAGATATGCAGTCTCTAAATTCGGACTTTGCCCTTTGTCCATTTCTTTGAACCCATTATCGACCAGCTTCATCAAATCTGCCATCAGTAGCCTCTTCTCCTTCTCTCATCCTGGAGCCTGTGCTCTAATTTCTTGTAAATCTTATCCGTAATCACGCTGACCTGATCTCGGACCTGGTCTGAGACCAATTCCTGTATCTCACTTTTTGTGTTTTTATGCAAATGATTCACCGAATTAGCTGTCTTTATCTCATTTTGAATCACATTCTTAACAGTCTCCCGGGCCGTCTCGACCTCTATCCGCCTCTTTGTTTCGTTTTGGCGGCGGATATTTTCAAGTATTTCCTCGCTGTCAATCTCAGCCGCCCTTTTATGGATGAGTCCGATTTCAGGAGCTATAACATTCCTGATCTCGCTGCTTATTTCATCGCCCTTTCTGTACGATTCTTCGTCCCTCCCGGCTATATCCTCCCTCACATTCTTGCTGATTATCTCCGCTATCGTACCTTCATGCAAAAGGCCAGGTGCGGAAGCGGTATCTTGATTTTTTTCATGAACTTCGTCATTCAGCATGCCAGCATAGCTAATCAGTTTCTCGCTCAGGCTCTCTTCTTTGCTTATGCTATCGTTACTCCCTTTCGCAGGTGTCTTTGAAACCTCACCAGGAAGATCCTTTGGACTATTGACCAGCTTTTGCGCTGCAAGATCTTTAGCACTATTTTGCGGGATTTCATTTTGAATCAAGGTCCCATCTTCCCCGAGCTTCACTTCATATAATACATAAGAAGAATTGCCCCTTCCCATGTACTCTGAAATTTTATTTTGTACGGATTCAGGCCCCATGTCCCTTAACTGGCTCTTATCATCTTTCTTTTTCTTCTTTTTTGATTTCCTTGACTTCGTACCATTCTCGGGCTGTCCAGTCTCTGACTCGGCTGTCTTCAAAAACGTGCGCTCTACCTGTCTCTCTATGTCCCTCTCCAAAGCAGAGCGCAGCGATAATCTGAAAGGCCCCCCTATCTTCGCCCCCGAATTCATGAATTCGGTCATGCTCTTTTCTATGGTCTTTTCTGTCGTTCTATCCGTGTTTTCACTAATCTTCTTTCCTGTCTCAATGACTCTTTCAACGGTCTTTACTGCTTCTTTTTCAATGGATTTTTCTATTTCCCTGCCATCAATTATCTTTTCTGTTTCAGGGCTTCTTTCGATGGTATTTTCGATCTCTTTCTGAGCCCGATCTTTTAAAATAAGAAGATCTTCCTGATTACTCTCAGAATTTGGATTCTCAGGTTCTACTCTAATTTTTTGAGGAATCTCATCTGGACTTGAAATTATATTGGTTAGATTTTCTTGTCCAATCATTCGGTCATTTGAGCCTGCTTCAACTGCCTTATCAATGACTGTCTCATAGATCTCCCTGTATTCGGGATTAGATGAATCCGTTTCAAGGCTCTTTTTTTCAGAGGACAAATCTTCATTTGAAGTCCTTTCTATGTCCTGAATTGCTGCCTGCAATTCAGCTTCAGGGACCTCTCTTTCATAAATAAACTGATTCTCTCCCAGCCTTATGCCTTCATCCAAAGCCAATACATTCTCGCCATTAATCCTATTTTGGATTAAAGCCTCTACATCATTAACTTGGATATCCAGGTTTTCAAGGCTCTTTTTAAGGTCTTCTTCCTCTCCTTCTGCCTTCTTCAAAGAGTAGTCGTCATTATGCTTTTCTATATTATCTTCATCGGAATCGACTACTGACCCTCTATTAGTATTTATGAAACTCTCTTTATTATCAAATTCGTTAGAGCTGATTATATTCTTTAAATCAGCTTTCGTGATATTCTGGACGCCATCAACCTCATTGGGACCGTTCATTGTCTCTGTAATGACGTTTGTAGTACTCTCATCGCCATGAATTTCGTTCTTTCCTATAAGAGTCTCTTTAATGGCTTTCGTGCTGCTCTTACTATTATCAATTTCATTTATAGCCCCTATATTGCTCCTTGTGCTGCTTTCTTCATTGCGGTCTTCTTGGAGTCCCTTAATAGTCTCTATGAAAGTCTCTGTGAACCTCTCGCCAATATCTTGATTGGCGCTATTTAATGCAGTCCCTTTAATTGTATTTTCTATTCTCTTTTCTATGCCCTCCGCATTTTCTTCCAGAATTTGAACGGGATTTACCCCGTTTTCTGTCTCATGCAAATTCTCTGTATTTTGAGCCTTATTTATCAAGCTTTGGTCAGTAATGATAGTCTGAATCGCTGCGGCTTCATCCTCCGTCTCTTCCCTAAGCATAATAAACATATCCTGATTTCCGAGAAAATCATAAAAATTCTGAGTCGAATTAGCTGTCCGATCTTCCGTGCCATTCAAACCCTCTTTATTCGAGCTTTCTTCAGCCGCCTCGCGGATCACAGTCTCATATATGTCCTTATATTCTGGATTTTCTAAGCCAGATTCAAGGATAGCTTCAGAAGCTTCTATTTCTATTTTTTCGGCTTGAAGCTCTCTCTGTAGCGGAATTCTATTTTCAGACAGTACTCCCTTCCGCGAATCCTCTTTTTCAGGGTAAATAACGCCCTTCATAGAATCCGTTTTTTCGGACATAGCGCTGTTATTTTCCTGAGTCTCTTTTTCGGTGCTTTTGTTCACCTGTGTCGCTTTTTCGGACTTGGCGCTTTCGTTCGCCCGAGCCGCCTTTTCGGATATGGTGCTTTCGTTCGCGCGAGACTCTTTTTCGGATACGGCGCTTTCGTTCGCCCGAGCCGCCTTTTCGGATATGGCACTTTCGTCCATACGAGTCTCTTTTTCGTATACCGCGCTTTCGTTCACCTGTGTCGCTTTTTCGGACTTGGCGCTTTCGTTCACCCGACTCGCCTTTTCGGATATGGCGCTTTCGTTTTTCTGAATCGCTTTTTCGGTTCTGGCACTTTCATTCAACTGTGTCCCTTTTTCGGACTTGGCGTTTTCATTCACCTGATCCCCTTTTTCAGACCTGGCTCTTTCATTCACCTGAGTCTTTTTTTCGGACATAGTTTCCTTCTTGAACTCAGTATATTTTTCATTTAAAGAAAGTATCTGATTCCCGGGTAACTCCCTATGCCTATGAAGATCTGTATTTTCTGTCCCATAGATGTCGTTTTTCTTATTAACATCAATATGTTTTAATACAAATTCTTCTGGGAGCTTTCCTTCCTCCTCATTTTGAATAGAGTCGTTTCTTATGGACTCTCTGAATACTTCCTGCACCCCTGCGCCATCGGCAAGGCTTTTTAATGTCCTTTTTATCGTACTGATTCTATCAATACTGTTTTCCGCCTCATCCTGGCTTTCATGACTGTCCCAGGTTTCACGAATTATTTCCGTGACTTTATCATTTAATTCCTCTTGCTTTTCAAAAAAAGCGTTAGGAGCTGTCCCTTCTTTATCTGAATCAACCTTAGTGTCAGGCTCTGCAATCTGTGAATCTATTTGATTATCATCCGTCTCTTTGAAAATGAGATTTT
>JAGBNY010000052.1 GCA_017634175.1 Lachnospiraceae bacterium | reverse complement strand
CTTCCGAAAATTTCGCAGAATTTTTCTTCGAGGTCGTAGGTCAGGATGAGGGCGCATAGCAGGCTATGTAACCGAATCCTGACCTGCGAGATCGGAGAAAAAGGCAAGAAATTTATGAAGTTATTTGTTTACAGGGCCTTATCACCGTTATTTTTTATGAATCCCTAGAGGCTGCAGGAGAACTGCCAACATAGGTCGTCTTCCCGCAGCACTAAGCGCATATGAACTTTATTATACTACAATCGCCATTAATTCGCAATGATTCCCAGTACTTTTTTGACCGTTATTCCCATCTCTGAGGGATCGCAGTTTTCTCCATGTACGATTTTCGCCTCTCTGATTTCCTTGATTGCGTCAGGGATTTCAGGGGCGCCTAAAGAGCGCAGGGCGTCGATATAGCCCTCGCTGCCCTCGAAATGCTTTGAGGGGTCTATTGCGCTTACTACGCTGTCGGCAAATTTGTATGGGCTCGCGGTTGAAACGATGACCGTCGGAGTATCGTCCTTTGTTTCGGATAGATACTTATCTAAAGCTGCCGCGGCAACAGCGGTATGAGTGTCAATGATGTAATCAGTCTCTTTGTACAGACTCTTTATCTTGCCGAAGCACTCTGTCTCGCTCGCAAAGTAGCCGCGGATCCCCTCCGCCCTTTCCAGGATCTCACTTGTCACCTGATATCTGCCTTTTTCAGACAGTTCCTTCATGAGGGAGGCGGTCTTTATCGGGTCCTCGTCCTCAATCTTATAAATCAGCCTTTCGAGGTTGGAAGAGATCAGTATGTCCATGGACGGAGAATGGGTCAGCAAGAATTTTCGGTTCCGGTCATAGACCCCGGTATTCAGGAAATCGAAGAGAACCTTATTCTCGTTGGAGGCGCAGATCAGCTTGTTTACAGGGAGTCCCATTGACCGCGCATAATAGCCCGCCAGAATGTTCCCGAAATTGCCCGTAGGCACTGCGAAATTGATCTTTTCCCCGGCCTTAATGCAGTTCAATTTGCACATCTGTCCATAAGCATAGACATAATAGACGATCTGGGGCACCAGTCTGCCAATGTTTATCGAATTCGCAGAAGAGAACTGGTAGCCGCATCCCTCCATTTCTGCCCTGAGCGCAGGGTCGGAGAAGATCTTCTTGACCCCGCTTTGGCAATCGTCGAAATTCCCGTTCACGCTCACGACATGGGTATTCTTTCCCTTTTCAGTGACCATCTGCAGCCGCTGCACCTCGCTCACCCCGTCTTTAGGGAAGAAAACGATGATTTCAGTCCCTGGCACGTCGGCAAAGCCCGATAGCGCCGCCTTCCCGGTATCTCCCGAGGTGGCTGTGAGTATGAGGATCTTGGAATCGAGCCCTCTTTTCCTTGCGGCTATGGTCATGAAATGGGGCAGGATAGAGAGCGCCATGTCCTTGAATGCTATGGTCTTCCCATGAAATAGTTCGAGGTAGGCCGGTCCCTTCGAGTCTGGCCTGACTAACGGGGCGATCCTTTCGTCATCGAATTTTTCATCGTAGGCCGCCGCTATAGCTGTCCGAAGCTCCTCCTCCGTGAAATCCATGAGGTAATCCCGCATCACCCGGAACGCCGTCTCCCTATAGCTCAGGCTCGGGAGCTCATCTAAATCAATGCTGAGGGCGGGTATCCTCTCCGGGACAAAAAGCCCCCCGTCATCCGCGAGCCCTCGCAATATCGCCTCTTGGGAATGTACTGCATCCCCCTTCCCCCTTGTGCTCTTATACAAAATTTCTTCTGGCATCTAATTTCCCTTTCTTTCGTTTCCTTTGCGCCGTCCGGCCGCACGCTGCCGCTTTCGGCGCTTACGCTTTTACGGCCTTTTTAGAATTAAGGAGCTGCCGACAAATTACTGTTCAAGATGGGCAGTTATTTGTCGACAGATCCTAATGTTACGCATGTATCAAGCTGCATAAACGATGCTTTAATTTATATACCCTCGCAAGATCTTTTTCAAGCTTTTGCATTTTCCTTCTAATTATGCTATAATGAAAAAGTTTATAGTTAACGACATTAGGATCTGTAGACAAATAACTGTCCAAATTTCGTGTCTTTTTCCGTAATCTTGCAGGGTCAAATTCGGTTACATAAATGCATTCATGCATCGCCCGCTATGCGCCCTCATTTGACCCTACAATCTTACGAAAAAATCCTACGAAATTTTTGACCAGTTATTTATCTATAGCTCCTTAGTAATTGTTATTTTCAGGGCCATAAATGCCTTGCTCGCAGCGTTTGTGGCTCTGGAAAGTACAATTGCTTTTGTCGTTTACTATCGTCTTGCTTAGGAGGCAGGTGTTTTGGATAATTACGACTCTCTTTTTGACTTCATAGAGATATTTGCCGGACTCTACTTAGTATTCAGTGGAATCATGGCGATAAGGGGTGAATACAGCGTCATCAAGGGCCTTATCCCTAGGAGCCTGTCTGAGGAGTCAGACGAGAAGCTGAAGGGCTATTTCTCTGAGGTCGCGCCTTTTTTCTTTATCTGCGGAGCTGCTTTCGCGATCGTGGGCTTGGTCTCTATCGCCCTTCGTCTGAATGGGGGCATGAGCCAGGAGCTGGATCTCGCCCTGATTGTCATCATGCTTGTCTGCTGCATACTCTTGGGTCTTAGGATGAAATTAGTTGAGAATAAGTATAATAGGGCGCAGTGAAGAATTCAACCGTACTTTTGAAGCGGCTTAAGGCTGCCATATATCTGGCTTTGGCGCTGGGGATTTTGATGCTTTTGATGAAAAATGCCCAGGCGGCGCCTCTGTCCTCTGGATTAGAGAGATATAAAAAGGACTATCACGTGCTCTTCATTAGCTCCTATACCGAGAGCTACGGCAACGTGCCAAAGCAGGTGCAGGGCATGAAAGATGTCTTTTATGACTCGGACGTTGAATTGGACATCGAGTACATGGATGCCAAGCGCTTTCCGGGGATAGGCTATCTGTCCAGTTTCAAGGAGCTAATCGAGTTCAAGATAAATAAGAGCTATGCCTATGACTGCATCATAACCGGGGACGATGATGCGCTCCAGTTCGTGATGGACAATCAAAAGGAGCTTTTCCACGGCATACCTGTCCTGTACATGGGAGTCGACAGCAGGGAAAGGGTGATGAGGGCGGAGCAGAACAGCTTCATCACCGGGATTCCCGAAGAGTCCAGGTATTATGAGAATATCCGTCTCGCAAAGCAGCTTAATCCCAAGCTCAATAAAATCTATGCCTTGACGGACGAGAGCCGGACGGGGCTCGCCAATCGCAGCAAATTGCAGGAGGCCGCGGATCTCTTCAAGGACATTAATCTCGAGATCCTCGATACCGAGACCATGACTCTGGACAGGCTCGCGCAATACATGGAGAGGATGGACCTTGAAAGGGACGTCATATTTTTCCTGAACATGAGCAGGGGAAAAGACAAGGTTACTCTTGACATGAGCGAGCAATTCAAAGTCCTAAAGGAATATGGAAAAGTCCCTATCTACAGGTGCCTGCCGGAGGGGGTAGGAGAGGGGATATTCGGCGGATACGTCTTTTCTTTCGAGGAATGTGGGCAAAGAATCGCAAAAGCGGCCCTGGCAATCCTGAATGGCAAGGACGTGAAGGAGTTGTTTATCTCAGATTCCTCGCTCTATCATTATGTTTTCGATGAGAATCTGGTCTACCATTTCAACATCGATAAGAGGCTCTTTCCAGCGAATACGATTTTCGTGAATGGCTCCCAGCCCCTCAGCGGCGTCGCAAGGATCTATCTCATGGTGTCCGTTTCTGTGGTCATCGTGCTGATTATCATTATAATCTCAATGTCCTTCGTGCTGCATTTCAGAAGGCAGGCCGCGGTAGAGATGGAGAAAAGCCACAATAAGCTCGCGGAATCTGAAAGGAACCTTCAAAGGCAATATAAGCAGGCTGAATATATCGCTGATCATGACAACCTGACCGGGCTATGGAACAGGCGCAAATTCACGGACAATCTCACGAGCGAGCTCACCTACGGCAGAAGCGGGGCCGTCATGATCTATGATGTGGACGATTTCAAGGGCATAAATGACACGCTGGGCCATAATTACGGGGATGAGCTGATTCGGCAGATGGGCATAAGGCTTCGGGAGATTCCGAATGAAAATGTAAAAATCGGGCGCTTCGCCGGGGACGAGTTCATTGTGATGGTCCTTTGCGAAAAGGAGAATTACCGGGTCATTGACGATTATTACAAGATCATAAAGGAGAAGCTGGAGAAGAGCTATATTATAAACGGCGTGAATAGCCAGGTCCATTTCTCGACCGGGGTGACGCTGTTTCCAAAGGACGGGAATCAGACTACCGACCTGATCTCCAATGTCGACCTGGCCCTCTACAATATCAAGAGGAATGGGAAAAATGGCGTCCTCTATTTTGACGAGAAGATGAGGGATACCGTCAAGAACAGGATCAATATGGAGAAGACCCTTCAGAAAGCCATAGCGAATGATGGCTTCTGTCTCTTTTACCAGCCCCAGGTGGATTGCAAAACAGGTGTGATCGTTGGCTTCGAGGCCTTGCTTCGGCTCAAAGATAAGTTTATCAGCCCTGCCCAATTCATCCCGATTGCCGAAGAGACCGGGATGATCGTGCCGATCGGGAGGAAGGTCGCGGAGATCGCAATAAAGCAGCTTGCCGAGTGGAAGGCGATGGGGCTTGATGACAAGCATGTTTCGATCAATTATTCGGTAAATCAGATAAAGGATACAGGGTATACGGACTATGTCTCTTCGCTGATCCGTGAGTATCAGGTGGATCCGGCGCTTTTGGAGATAGAGATCACAGAGAGCGTGATGCTGGAAGAGAACGATTTCACGAGGTCTTTCATGAACGGTCTAAAGGACATTGGCTTCTCGCTTGCTCTGGATGACTTTGGGACGGGGTACTCATCCTTAAGCTACCTCACCTATATGCCCGTCACTGTGATGAAGCTCGATAAGACCGTCAATGACAGATTCTTAAACAGCGATACTCCTGAAGTGCTGAAGGCGCTGATTCAGCTCGCACATTCACTGAATCTTAAGGTCGTGGGAGAGGGGATCGAAGACTGGGAGGGATTCAAGAAGATGAATGAATTTAAGTGTGATTATATTCAGGGCTATCTATTCTCCAAGCCCTTAATCTCAGAGGAAGCGACAAAGATACATGACTTTGTTTTTGAAATCAAGGCATAAGGAAGCCTCCGGGGTTCTTTTGCTGGGACTTGTATTTTTGCAGGTCTTTTCTCTCCTGGATGCCGTCTTTGCGGCGGAGAGAAGGCCGGTGGTCAATGACGGGGCTTACGGCGTCTTCATTGATTATACCGATTCCTCATCGGACATGAGCGAAATGCAGGGCTACAGCACGATTGTTATAGATGCCTATGACTTTACTGCCGACGGTATAGCCCAGCTTCATGACAGGGGGCAGAAGGTCTTTTCTTATCTCAGTATCGGGGCAATCAAGCGAAGCGACGGGTATTATTCGGATTTTTCGGACATTACGCTAGGGAGCTGCAGGGACGAGGAGAATACCTACTGGGTGGACGTGACTCAGGAGAGGTGGGTCAATTTTTTCCTGGACTCGCTTGCCTCGGTGCTCAGGGACAAGAAGGTCGATGGCTTTTTATTGGATCACACGAATATATATGATGAATTGGACAGGAACGATATCTACGATGCCCTGGTGGAGCTGGTCGACAGGCTGGATCAATTGGGGGTCCCGATTTATGTGAATAATGGATATGAGTTCGTGGATCAATTAATCAGCGATGGAAAGGCCGGGATGATAGACGGCATAAGCGTCGAGAACGTATTCACCAGGATCCGGGACCGGAAAAGCGGGAGATATGGCATGCAGGAGCCAAGCCTCCGGAGAGAGAGACAGAGCTACCTGCAAAAGTGCCATTCACGGGGTCTGGCCGTTTATATGCTGGAGTACTCGAAGAGCCGCGCGATGAGCAAGAGGATAGAGCGTTATGCTAAGGACAATGGATTCGCCTTTTATACTCTGTCACGCACCCTTCGGGAAGATTCTTGATCGTTGGCAGGGGTCGGATAGGTCAAGGGTCTTTATCGGCTATTTCTTTGGCGGCCTTATATGTCTCATCCGCCTTTTTCTTCCAGATTTCCTCTTCAACAGCGGTGCCGGGGTTATCCAGGAGGACCTTGGGGACCTCAACCCGCCTTACCTTTGCGAGCCTTCCTTTTGAGAAAAAGAGCCGGAGCCCCTCATGAAAACGGGTGGCATAGGAGAGGGGTTTTTCGCTGTCCGGCCGTTCAAAGATGAAGTTTATCCCATCTTCGTCAAAATAATAGTCCGTTCTGAGTCCTAGCTTGTTACCGGAACTGGTGCGGACAGTCACCTTGTTCAACTCGCCGTTCTCGCGGTTTTTGTAGATCTCATATCTTATCCTGTCCTCGCCCCCATCCTTTTTTGAGCCGTATATTATTTCGTAATTCTTCAAGTTCCCGCCATAATCGTCATTCGGATCCGTGTCCTCCAGCCAATAAAAGAGAGTGCTGTCCCATTCAAGGGGTTCATCAATGGCTCGAAGCAGAGTTCCCGATGAGACGCTGGCGGAGTCTGCGACTGATTGCTCAGAAGGGGCTGCGTCTGAAGTTGCAGGAGAAAGCGCGCCTAAAGTCTCGGAAGAGACTGAGCCTGATGGCTCAGAAGAGTCCGAAGAAGCTCTCTCAGATGAAGAGCCAGCTTCGGTATGAGAGCCGTTTTCAGCAGAACTGCCACCTTCAGCGAAGTCACTCTCGCTTAATGAGACAGCCTCGTTAGCAGAGACAACTTCTGAAGCGAAGTCACCCTCATTCAATGAGACAGCCCCATTAGCGGAGACAACTTCTGAAGCGAGGTCATTTTCGTTCAATGAGACAGCCACCTTGGCGAAGTCACCTTCGTAAGCTGCGGCATTAATAACGGCAGATCTACCCTCAGAATCGGCTTCTGATTCACCCCCGTCCCTAATGAGATTCGCCCCAATGCCCCCGTCCCTGAATAGATGGAGCCGTCCGTCCTTCAGAATGTAGGCCCAGGAATTCACCCTGGGATTCTCAGGGCTTTCAATCCTGAGAGCATTCAGGCCATGTAAAGGGCTCTTTTCAATGAGTCCCCAAGCTTCATAAGCGTCCACATTTCCAAATCCCATTCTTATCCGATATCCGGAATCATCAAGGCTCCCTATTTCCAGGGACAGGTCCTCTGAGCGCCATTTCCCGCAGAAACTTAGGTCTGAGAGCGAAAGGAGATCCACCATGCTCTCACTATTAATAAGCCCGCCGTCAATGCCAACACTATCGCTGATCTCATTAGCGAGGGCATTTACTGCACTATAGTTTAGACTTATTATCAAGACAAGCCCCAAAAGAGCAAGCGGTATCTTATGAGCCAAGGCGAATCCCTGGCTCTCAATGGTTCGGCGCGCACTGGCCGAGCCATTCATGCGTGCCTTGCGGAAAAAGCTGGGAAGCGCATGAATATGAGCGTTTAGATTTATTGACAGATCCTTAAACTTATGCGAGATTCTCCACATTCTCTGCATTCTCCAGATTCGCCTTGGCAGTCGATAACATGAGTTTGATACGGTTAAGCTGATTCACCTCGGAGGCCCCGGGGTCGTAGTCTATGGCGACGATATTGCTCCCTGGATGTGACTTCCTTATGGCCTTGATAACGCCCTTTCCCACCACATGATTCGGCAGGCACCCGAAGGGCTGAGTGCAGACTATATTCTTAACTCCGCCATTGATGAGTTCCAGCATCTCACCCGTCAGGAACCATCCCTCCCCGGTCTGATTGCCGATAGAGACGATCTGCTTCGCGTATTCCACGAGTTTTTCGATGTGGGCCGGTGGCTCGAAGTGCTTTGAGCGCTTGAAAGCGGCCGCCGCCGCGCTCCTCATCCTCTCCATGAGGATTATGCCAAGGCGGGCGTTCCTGGCCGTTTTCTTGCTGGTCCCAAGCTTCTCGGCCTTATAAATCTGATTATAGAAGCAATAGAGCAGGAAGTCCATGAGATCCGGCACCACAGGCTCCGCACCCTCGGCTTCCAGGAGGTCGGTCAGGTGGTTATTGGCCGCAGGGGAGAATTTCACGAGGATCTCCCCGACTACGCCGACCCTGGGCTTACTTAGGCTCTCATCGATTTCAATCGAATCAAAGTCCCTTACTATTTCCTTGCAGAGCCTATTGAACTTGAAGAAAGAGGGATGCTTTTCGGACACGAAGTCCTGGGTGGTCTTTAGCCATTTCTCATGCAGCCTGTCTGTGTCTCCCTTGGTTATTTCATAAGGCCTCATGCGGAGAATGCAGCGCAGGAAGATGTCCCCAAAGATCAAGCCATAGAGCCCGCGAATAAGCAGGTCCCGGGTTATCTTGAAGCCCGGATTCCCCTCCAGCCCGGAGAGATTCAGGGAGATCACTGGGATATGGGAAAGCCCTGCCTTTTCCAAAGCCCTCCTTATGAAGCCTATGTAATTCGTGGCCCTGCAGCCTCCTCCGGTCTGGGAAATAATAACGGCAGTTTTTTGCAAGTCATACTTGCCTGAGAGCAGGGACTGCATTATCTGTCCGGTGACGATCAGGGATGGGTAACAGGCGTCATTATTGACGTATTTAAGGCCGTATTCGACTGACTCGTGGCCGTCGTTATTCATCACGACCATATTGTAACCCGCGCTCTTGAAGGCCGACTCGATGATCTCGAAGTGGACCGGGCTCATCTGAGGGCAGAGAATGGTATAGCCCTGCTGCTGCATGGCCTCGGTGTAGACCGTCCTCTTATAGGCAGAAGAGGATATCTCACGTTTCCCTCCCTCCCTTTTCTTGGCATTCAGGGCGGATAGGAGGGAGCGCACCCTTATCCTCGCGGCTCCCAGGTTACTCACCTCATCGATTTTAAGGCAGGTGTAGATCTTCCCGGATCCATTCAAGATCTCCGCCACCTGGTCAGTCGTCACGGCGTCCAGGCCGCAGCCAAAGGAATTCAACTGGATCAGGTCCAGGTCGTCGCGGCTCTTGCAGTACTCAGCCGCAGCATAGAGACGTGAATGGTACATCCACTGATCCATTACCCGGAGCTCCCTATCCACCTTAGCGAGATGGGAGACCGAATCTTCGGTCAGCACGCAGACATCGTACTGGGTTATGAGCTCGGGTATCCCATGATTGATCTCCGGGTCCACATGGTAGGGGCGGCCTGCCAGGACTATCCCCCGGAGGCCCTTTTTCTCCATGATCTTCAGAGTCTCTTCCCCCCGGCGCTCGATATCCCGCCTCATATTCTGCTGCTCTTCCCAGGCCTTCCTCACCGCAATCACTATCTCCCTGGGCTCCACCTCCGGGAAAGTCTCGATTAAGCGGGGATAGATATTCTCGACGCAGTCAAAGGAGATGAAGGGATTCCTGAAATCTATCTCCCCGCTCCCAATCTCCTCCACGTTATTCTTGATATTCTCAGGATAAGAGGTGACAATGGGACAATTATAATGATTGCCGGCCTCCGGGAACTCGTTCCTCTCATAGAAGAGGGAGGGGTAGAAGATGGTCTTTACGCCGTTCTTTATGAGCCAGGTCACGTGACCGTGCGCGAGCTTCGCGGGATAGCACTCAGACTCGCTCGGGATCGATTCTATGCCCAATGAATAGATCTCGTGGCTGGATCTGGGCGAAAGAACGACCTCATACTTAAGCTCAGTGAAAAAGGTGAACCAGAAGGGATAGTTTTCGTACATATTTAGGACCCTTGGAATCCCAATCTTCCCCCTCTTAGCCTCGAAGGGCATGAGCGGCTCGTAATCAAATATCCTATGGTACTTATATTCAAAGAGATTCGGAATGTCCTTGTGGAGATTCGCCTTCCCTATCCCTTTTTCGCAGCGGTTCCCCGAGATGAAGGTGCGCCCGCCGGTGAAATGATTCACGGTCAGGCGGCAATGATTGGTGCAGCCCTGGCACTTCGCCATCGAGGTAGTGTAGTTAAGCTCCCGTATCTGCTGGATCGAGAGCATGGAGGACTCCTCGTGGGCGGTATAACGCTCCCTGGCGATGAGCGCGGCCCCGAAGGCCCCCATGATCCCGGCTATGTCGGGGCGCACCGCGAGAGCCCCGGATATCTTCTCGAAGGAGCGCAGCACCGCATTATTGTAGAAGGTGCCGCCCTGGACCACTATGTTCTGCCCCAGCTCTGCCGCGTCAGAAACCTTGATGACCTTGAAGAGGGCGTTTTTTATCACGGAATAAGCGAGCCCTGCGGAGATATCGGCGACGGATGCCCCCTCCTTTTGAGCCTGCTTCACCTTTGAATTCATGAAGACCGTACACCTCGTGCCCAGGTCTATCGGGTTCGCAGCGAATAGCGCCTCCTTCGCAAAATCCTCGACTGAGTAGCCAAGCGATGCCGCGAAGGTCTCTATGAAGGAGCCGCAGCCCGATGAACAGGCCTCATTCAACTGCACCGAGTCCACCGCATGGTCCTTGATCTTTATGCACTTCATGTCCTGGCCGCCAATGTCCAATATGCAGTCCACTTCGGGATCGAAGAAGGAGGCCGCATAATAGTGCGCGACGGTCTCCACCTCCCCGTCGTCCAGGAGAAGGGCGGATTTGATCAGTGCCTCCCCGTAGCCCGTGGAGCAGGCCCTGACTATCCTCACGCTCTTTGGCATGAGCTCGTAGATCTCCTTGATCGAGTTTATGGCGGTCTTCAAGGGAGAACCGTTGTTATTCGAGTAGAAGGAGTAGAGGAGCCTCCCGTCCCGGTCGATGAGGGCGCATTTCGTGGTGGTGGACCCGGCGTCTATCCCGAGGAAGACCTCCCCCCTGTAGGAAGAGAGGTCCCCTTTTATTACGCGGGCTTTTTCATGCCTTTGCTGAAAGGCAGCGTATTCTTCCTCACTGGCGAAGAGGGGCTCCATCCTGGCGACCTCAAAGTCCATATGAATGCCCTTGCTCAATCTATCTATGATCGAGCTCAATGTCACCGTACTCTCCCCGGCGTTCAAGGCGCTTCCGACTGCGGCGAAGAGGTGGGAGTTCTCTGGGTCTATAATATGCTCGTCATCCAGCTTCAATGTACGGATGAAGGCAGCTTTAAGCTCTGTCAGGAAGTGCAGCGGCCCCCCCAGGAAGGCCACGTGCCCCCTTATAGGCTTCCCGCAGGCCAGGCCGCTGATGGTCTGATTCACGACGGCCTGGAAGATGGAGGCCGCGAGGTCCTCCTTTGTCGCGCCCTCGTTTATCAAGGGCTGGATATCCGTCTTCGCAAAGACGCCGCACCTGGCCGCTATCGTATAGAGGGACTTGTAATTCTTTGCGTACCCATTAAGCCCCTCGGCATCGGTCTCTAAGAGCGCCGCCATTTGGTCTATGAAGGAGCCGGTCCCACCGGCGCAGATCCCGTTCATGCGCTGCTCGGCGTTCCCGTCCTCGAAATAGATGATCTTTGCGTCCTCCCCGCCGAGCTCGATCGCCACGTCGGTCTCGGGCGCCGCTTTCTTCAAGGCGGAGGAAACCGCGATGACCTCCTGCACGAAGGGGATTTCCAGGCATTTTGCGAGGGTAAGCCCGCCAGATCCCGTGATAACAGGCGATATATCCACGTCCCCTGTGACCTGGAAGGCCTCGTCCAAAAGCCCCTTCAATGTATTCTGTATGTCCGCGAAATGCCTGCGGTATTCGGCATAAACAATTTTCTTTTGCGGGTCCAAAAGAGCCGCCTTGACCGTGGTGGAACCGATATCGATTCCCAAGGTATATCCAGTTGTTTTCATAATATCCTCCATAATCTTTTCATTATACTACTAATTTATCTATTTGGCAAAAAGGCAGAATTGTGGTAAAATTAGGTAAATGCATATCATTCAGTTATTGCTTCAAAGGACTTTGAATTGGTGATGCACTCGCTGAAATAGTTTTATAGATCACGGCTGCGGCCGCAAGGTTCGCGCCAAAAGGTAATTATTTGTACTATTCACGGTGACTTTTTTGACCGTGAATAGCAACGATTATTTTATTAAGGAGAGGCCTATGGAAAAAATCATATTCGATCTGGAGAGAAAGTTCGGGCGGTACGCGGTGACTGGGCTCACGAGGTACATCATAGCCAGCTACTGCATAGGGTACGTGCTGCAGCTTACTGGGCTCACGGGCTTCATAAATTTCAACCCATACCTGATACTTCACGGGCAGATCTGGAGGCTGGTGACCTGGCTCATGATGCCCCCATCCTCACTAGGGATCTTCACGATCATCATGCTGCTTTTCTATTATCAAATAGGTATGTCGCTGGAGAATACCTGGGGGGCCTTCAGGTACAATCTCTACATCCTCTCGGGCGTGGTATTCACGGCAATCGGGGCCTTCATAGCCTTCTTCATTACGAGCGCGGGGTCGGCAGAGCTCATGGGTCCCGTGGGGCAGTATATTGCGTCCTTTGTAAGCACCTACTATGTGAGCATGTCCATCTTTTTGGCCTTTGCGGCCTCTTACCCGGATATGAACGTCTTGCTTTACTTTATAATCCCGATAAAGATCAAGTGGCTCGGCATCCTGGATGCGGTCTTTATCGGCTACAATATACTTATTTCCCCGCTTCCGATGAAGATAATCATCATAATGTCGCTCCTTAATTTCGGGCTCTTTTTCCTGTCTACGAGGAATCTGTCCCGATTTAATCCCAACGAATTCAAGCGAAAGGCGGATTTTAAGAGGGCCTACGGCGAGGCGGACAGGTCCAGATTCAAGGTCCATAGCGGGGGGAAGGCGTCCGGGGTGATCACCAAGCATAAATGCGCCATCTGCGGCAGGACCGAGGTCTCCAATCCTGAGCTGGAGTTCCGTTTTTGCTCAAAATGCAACGGCAATTATGAGTATTGCAACGACCACCTTTACACGCACATGCACATTGAATGAGGGATAAGATGACTGAAGCGGATTATAGGGAAAAATTGAAGCTGGCTCTCAGGGCCGCCCATGAGAATCAGAATTTTTTGAGCGATTCGGATTTTGAGGGCTTTTTTGGGGGCTTCTCCTTGAGCGATGAGCAGATAGAGCACACGAAGGCTTATTTTAAGGAGATGGGCATCTCGATCGGGAAGAGGCCTGCTAAAAAAAAGGAGGGGAGGGACCGGACAGGCCGCCCTGAGAAGAATTCTTATTTTGAGCACTTCTTGAATTCCATAAAGCGTAAGCCCGGGATTGACGAAAAAGAGCTGAAGTCCAAGACCGGGAGAAGAGCGCTCGGGCTCGATCAGGAGGACGCAAAGCAGGCCAGGTATGAGCTGATCGAGATCTACATGCCGGATGTGGTGGCCATTGCAAGGCTCTACGTCTATCACGGCGTCCCCTTGGAGGAGCTGGTGCAGGAGGGGAACATAGCCTTGATAACAGGCGTTTCTCTTCTGGACAGCGTCGACGACCCGGAGGATATAGAGGGATTCCTGGGAAAGATGATAATGGATGCGATGGACAGAGCGATCTCCATCGACAATGATTATCATAGCCAGACCAGGGACTTTTTATCCAGGCTCAATAGGATCCGCGAGTCCTCTTTGAGCCTAAAGGAGGAGCTGGGGAGGGACGCGACCCCTCTGGAGCTTTCCCTGGAAACAGGTTTCACGGAGGATGAGATAATCAGTGTTATAGAGATGCCGGGCTGGGAAAGTTGAGGAGCTATTCAGAACCCCTACCCGCTACCCAGGCAATATTTGATGAAATCTCAGGGCGGTAACGATAGTTACCTCCCTGGAATCAAGTGAGATTTATAGCAAACGACATTAGTAATTGCCGTTTCGTGAGTCGCGAATGCCTTGCTCTTGGTATTCATGGCTCACGAATGCTCAATTACTTTTGTCGTTTACTATAATTTCACCTGATTCCAGGAAGTTCCTAAATAGTTATGTGATAATCAAATTTCGGCATAGGTTTACATAAAATTATTATGTAAACCTATGCCGCTTGAAGGGATATTATGGAAAATAAAACAGAATTTAAGGACTGCGCCTTGGTCCTGGAGGGAGGCGGGTCCAGGGGGGTCTTCACCGGGGGCTACCTCGATTATTTGATGGAAAAGGATGTTTACCTGCCCTACTGCATAGGGGTGTCGGCGGGGGCCTGCAATGCGCTGGACTATGCCTCGGGGCAGATCGGGCGTACCAGGGACTGCTTCATCATAAGGGATAAGCATCTCAGGCCCCTGAAGGTCAGCAATATGCTCACAAAGAAGTACCTCTACGATATGGACCTGATGTTCGTCGACTATCCGAACAGATACGTACCCTTTGATTTCAAGGGGTACCAAAAAAGGGGCATGAGAGTCGAGATGGGGGTCGCTGACCTGGCAAACGCCAAAGCCGGGTATCTCAGCGAGTACGAGGACCCTTCCGAGCTTCTGAGGATCTGCCGCGCCTCCTGCAGCCTGCCTTTCATGGCCCCGCCAGTACGCATCAATGGACATAGGTACATGGATGGAGGCCTGGCTGATTCAATGCCCTATGGAAGGGCCTTGATGCTGGGATACAAGAAAATAGTTGTCATATTGACCCAAAAAAAAGGCTATAAGAAGAGTCTGAAATCCAAGATGAACCCTATTATAAAAAAGGTCTACAGGGATGAGCCGATGCTTCTGCGCATGATGTTCAGGCGCCCCTATGTTTACAATAGGCAGCTGGATATCCTGGACAGGCTGGAAAGGGAGGACAGGCCGGGTAGGAGGTTCTTCGTAGTGAACCCGGAGGAGTCGGTGGTAAGCCGCACCGAGTCGGATGTCCACAAGCTGGACGCCTTCTACCAGCACGGCTACAATCTGGCCAAAGAACAATTCAATGGATTGATGGAATTTCTAAAAGCATAGTAACTAAAGCTTCCGCCCCGCTGCCCAGGCAAAATTTGATTCCCGATTGCTTATCAAATTTTGCTAGGTGTGGAATGGGGGGGTCAAAGTATAAAGGAGATAGGATGGACTTAGAAAAAATAGACAGGTATGAGCTAAAGGACAAGAGATTCATTCCGGACTTGAATTCTTATGGGTATTTGATGAAACATAAGAAGAGCGGGGCCAGGGTGATGGTGCTGGAAAACGACGACAATAACAAGGTCTTTTACATTGGATTCAGGACCCCGCCCTTTGACTCTACCGGGACCCCGCATATATTGGAGCACACAGTCCTCTGCGGCTCGGAAAAATTCCCGGTCAAGGACCCATTCGTGGAACTCGTGAAGGGGAGCCTCAACACCTTCCTTAACGCCATGACCTACCCGGATAAGACCGTTTATCCGGTCGCTAGCGTGAACGACAAGGATTTCGCGAACCTCATGGACGTCTATATGGACGCCTGCCTGCATCCCAATATCTATAAGGAGAGGAAGATTTTCGAGCAGGAAGGCTGGCATTACGAGCTGGGGGATAAGAGTGATGCGCTTATGCTTAACGGCGTCGTTTATAACGAGATGAAGGGCGCCTTCTCGAACCCGGACGACGTGCTCTCTCGCTTCATCTTAAACGCCCTCTTCCCGCACACAGAATATGCGCTGGAGTCCGGGGGGGATCCAAAGGACATCCCGAAGCTGACTTATGAAAACTTCCTCTCGATGCACCAGAAATATTACCATCCGTCCAATTCCTATATTTACCTCTATGGAAATTCAGACATGGCTGAAAGGCTGGATTGGCTGGACAGAGAATACCTGTCAAAGTACGATAAGGCGGATATCGATAGCGAGATCAAGAGGGAGGAGGCCTTTAAGGAACCGGTCTATTTGGAGAAGGAGTATGCGATAAGCCCTGACGAATCCGAAGAAAAGAACACCTATCTTTCCTACAGCGCCTGCATAGGGAACAACCTGGACCCGGAGCTCTACCTGGCCTTTCAGATAATAGAGTACGCTCTTTTGGACGTGCCGGGCGCGCCCTTGAATCAGGCCTTACTCGACGCGAAAATTGGAAGCGACATAGAAGGCACTTATGATAATGGGATCTGTCAGCCCTATTTCTCGATAATAGCCAAGAACGCGGATGGCGCGGACAGGGAGAGGTTCCTTGAAGTCATTAAAAACGTACTTCAAGAGGTGGCAGATAAGGGCTTTGATAAGAAGGCCCTGCTCTCAGGCTTGAATTATTTTGAATTCAAGTACCGCGAAGCGGACTTTGGCTCCTATCCAAAGGGGCTCATGTACGGGCTTCAGGCCCTAGATAGCTGGCTCTATGACGAGGGCAAGCCCTTCGTGCATATTGCGGAGAATGACACCTTCAAGGCCCTCAAAGCCCATCTGGAGGACGGAAGCCGGTACTTCGAGAATCTCGTTGACAGGTACCTGATCCATAATCCTCATTCGGCCATCGTGACTCTACGTCCGGTGAAAGGGCTTGCCGAGAAGGAGCAGGCCGAAACCGATAAGAGGCTCGCGGCCTATAAGGAAGGCTTATCGGACGAGGAGATTGAGGCCATTATCAAGGACACTAAGGATCTCAAAGCCTATCAGGACGAGCCCTCCACTCAGGAGCAGTTGATGACGATCCCCCTGCTCTCCATTTCGGATATAGAAAGACAAGCCGAGGGCTTCATCAATAAGGACGAAGAAAGGGACGGGACGCTCTGCCTCCACCACGAAATATTCACAAACGGAATAGCCTACCTTAACTTGATATTCGATATAGAGGACCTGCCCGGGGTCTATCTGCCCTATCTCGCGATTTATAAGAATGTGCTGACCAGCATCGGCACCGAGCACTATAGCTACCAGGAATTGAATCATGAGATAAACCTGAACAGCGGCGGGATCGACCTTAATATTTCCACCTATTCGGACGTGAGGCAGAGCGGAGTCTTCCGCAAGACCTTCGAGGTCAAGGGACGCTTCCTGGAAGAAAAGATAGGGTTCGGCTTCGACATCATGAAGGAGATCCTCCTAACCTCAAAATTCGAGGATAAGAAGAGGCTCAAGGAACTGATTTCCATGATGAAGAGCAGGATGGGAGAGCAGTTGGTCTCTGCCGGGCACATGAGCGCGGTGGGCAGGTGCATGTCCTATTTCTCGCCCGTCGGCCAATATGCCGAGGTCTGCACAGGAATAAGCCTCTATGACCTGGTTTGCGAGCTGGATAAGGATTTCGATTCGAGGGTCGATGAATTGGTCGGCATTTTGAAGGAGATATCGGCCTTTATCCTTCAGAAGAGCAATTTTGTGCTGGATCTCACAGGCTCTGCCGCTGCCTACAAACAGGCTGTGGAGCTTATGGCGAGTTTCAAGTCCGCTCTTTCGGATTCTTTTGCCCCGGGTTTGATTTCCAAGGATAAGGACCTTTCTCCCTGGAGCTTCATGCCAAAGACCCTTAACGAGGGCTTCAAGACCTCCGCTGCAGTGCAGTTCGTGGCAAAGTGCGCTAATTTCGCAGGCGGAAGCCTTAGATATACCGGTGCCCTGCAGGTACTCAAAGTCATGCTGGGGTACGATTATCTTTGGCAGAACGTGAGGGTGAAAGGCGGGGCTTATGGCTGCATGAGCGGCTTTGCCAGGAACGGGGAGTGCTACATGGCATCCTACAGGGACCCTCATTTGAAGTCTACGATCAAGGTCTTTAACGATGCTGCGGACTATATCGCTTCCTTCAAGGTATCCGACAGGGACATGAGGAAGTACGTGATCGGGGCCATATCCAATATGGACACCCCTCTGCCTCCGAAAGCGAAGGGAGCCCGGAGCCTGGCGGCCTATATGGGTCATTTGACCGAAGAGGACTACCAGCGGGAGAGGGATGAGATCCTGTCCTGCGACCAGAAAGCCATCAGGGGCCTTGCGAGCTATGTTGAGGTTATCAAGTCCACCTCCCATGTCTGCTGCATCGGTGCGGCAGAGAAGATTGAGCAGAATAAGGAATTATTCCTGAATGTGAGAAGCCTGAAATGAGTGAAGAGAGAAAGAAAAGAACTGGATATGTGGCTTTGATCGGGCGTCCGAATGTCGGGAAATCCACCCTTTTGAATCACATCATAGGCATGAAGCTCGCGATCACTTCGAGATTGCCCCAGACCACCAGGAAGAAGATGATGGCGGTCTATACATCGGACAGAGGCCAGATAGTTTTCATGGACACGCCCGGGATCCATCTGGCTCGCAATAAGCTCGGGGAATACATGGATTCTTCCGCCTATAAGACCTTGGAGAGCGTGGACAGCGTGCTCTTCCTGGCAGAGCCCAAGACCTATATCGGGGCGGGGGAAAGGCATATCCTTGAGGAATTGTCAAAGATCCATCTTCCGGTCTTCCTCGTAGTCAATAAGATAGACATGGTGAAAAAGGCTGAGATCCCACCCGTCATAGCGGCCTATAAAGAAATCTTTGACTTTGCCGGCTGCTTCCCGGTATCCGCGAAGCATAAGACCGGGGTAGATGTCCTTATTAACAGACTGTACGATTCTTTGCCGGAGGGGGATCCCTTCTTTGACGAGGACACAATCACAAATGAGACCGAGAGAGAGATCATCTCGGAATTGGTGAGGGAGCAGGCCCTGCGGCAGCTCTCGGAGGAAGTGCCCCACGGGGTCGCGGTGGATATCGAGAGCATGAAGCGTAAAAGGAAGATCTGGCACATTGAGGCCACGATCTATTGCGAAAAGAAGTCCCATAAGGGTATCATAATCGGCAGGAACGGGGAGAAGATCAAGTCCATTGGAATGGCCGCGAGGGCCGAGATAGAGAAGCTCCTTTCATCGCAGGTGAATCTCCAGCTCTGGGTCAAGGTGCGGCCGAACTGGAGGGACGATGAGAAGATTATGAGGAATCTGGGGTACGACCTTAAGGACATAAGCTGATTCATGGAAGAGATCATAGTCCAGGGAATGGTGCTAAAGAACGCGAATTACTCTGAATACGACAGGCGGATCGTCCTCTTAACGAAGGAAACCGGGAAGATAACCGTTTTCGCGCATGGGGTCAGGAGGGCCGGGAACCGCTTGCTTGCAATGACCGAGCCCTTTACGCTGGGGCTATATACCCTGAGTCCGGGCAGGAGCGCCTATAGCCTGAAGAAGGCAGAGGCAATCGACTATTTTGAGGGGATAAGACAGGACTTTGATGCCTTTCTTCTGGGTGAGTATTTTTTGGAGATTGCCGAGAACAGGACCTGGGAGAATAATGACGAGTTCGAGATGCTGAAGCTCCTCTATCAGGCGCTCAAGTCCCTTTTATCGGATAAAATTAGCAAAAAACTGGTGAGGGCCGTTTTTGAGATCAAGGCAATCGCGATCAATGGGGAGCTGCCCCCAATCCAAGGAATAAGACTTTTGCCCGGGACCTGCCATGCGTTCAGGTTCATAAGCGAGACTCCCCCGGAAAGAGTCTTTGCTTTCACCCTGAATCCCGAGGCCGAGAGGGAGCTCGTCGCTCTTGCGGATGAGTACAGAAAGAAGTACATTGGACGGAACTTTAAGAGCCTTGAAGTAATGAAGGCTCTATAAAATTTTCCAACTGTGCGGTTGCCGAATAATATCGGTTTTGATGCGATTTATCGCAATCAAAACCGATATTATTCGAGCAACCCATCCCCAAAAACGAGCAAACAGTCCACGATAGTGGACAGTAGAGTGCGAAGCACG
>JAGBNY010000051.1 GCA_017634175.1 Lachnospiraceae bacterium | reverse complement strand
GATTATCAACAGCAGGCTTTGAAAGTGCAATTTTGTTAATTCGTTTCCTATGCTATCTGTAGAAAAAAATGATAAATACTTTAAAAGCTCAGATAAAAGAATACAAATTGCCATCCATTCTCACCCCGGTCACAATGATAGGCGAGGTCGCCTGTGAAATGGCGGTGCCGGTTTTGATGGGCAGGATTGTTGACAGGGGAATCTATGGCAATAATTATGGCTACATCCTGAAGACTGGACTTTTAATGGTCGTAATTGCCATAGTCGGGCTCCTGTTTGGAGCCTTCGGGGCATTTTTTGCGGCAAAGGCCGCTGCCGGATTCGCAAAGAATCTGCGTAAGGCCATGTTCCACAATATACAGACCTTTTCTTTTTCAAATATTGACCGCTTCTCATCCTCCAGTCTGGTAACACGCCTGACAACAGATGTAACAAATATACAAAACGCCTATATGATGCTTCTCAGGATGGCGATGAGGGCGCCATCTTCGATGATCATCGCAATGATCATGTCTTTCATGATAAGCCCGCCTCTTGCGAGTATCTATCTTGGTGCAGTAATATTCTTGTCCATTGTAATGTACTATTTGATGAGCAGCGCGGCCAAGTACTTTGAAAAGGTCTTTAAGCGATATGATGAACTCAATAACAGCGTTCGGGAGAACATAACGGCTATCAGGGTGGTAAAAGCCTTTGTTAGAGAGGACCATGAAATCAGCCGCTTTCAGAAGGCGGCGAATAATATATATCTGATGTTTGTGGAGGCTGAGGGCAAGGTCGTGACCATCATGCCGACGATGCTCTTCGTGATCAATACCTGCATACTGCTCTTGTCCTGGATTGGGGCGCATATGATAGTGGAGGCTGCTTTGACGACCGGAGAGCTGATGAGTCTCCTGGCATATTGCCTAAATATCCTATTGAGTCTGATGATGGTATCGATGATCTTTGTCATGCTCACCATATCCAGGGCGTCGGCTGAGAGGATAGCGGAAGTCATTAATGAGAGGACGGATCTGTCAAATCCCGAAAATGCGGTTAGGAATGTGAGGGATGGAAGCATTAGTTTTGAAGGGGTGAACTTTTCTTATAATAAGAAGGCAAGTGAGCCCGTATTAAAGGACATAAATTTGGACATAAAATCCGGAGAAAGCATTGGCATAATTGGAGGCACAGGGTCATCAAAGTCCAGCTTAGTCAGCCTTATTAGCCGTCTCTATGATGTTGACTCAGGCATCATAAAGGTAGGTGGAATAGATGTCCGTAAATATGACCTCGATATCTTGCATCGAGAGGTCGCAGTAGTTCTTCAAAAGAACATACTTTTCAGCGGTACCATATTTGAAAATCTGAGGTGGGGGGATAAAACCGCCTCAGATAAGGATTGTAAAAGGGTTTGCGTCCTTGCAGAGGCGGATGAATTCATAAAGAGGCTGCCGGATGGCTACGATAGCATGATAGAGCAGGGAGGATCCAATCTTTCGGGAGGCCAGCGGCAGAGGCTCTGTATCGCGAGGGCGCTTCTCAGGAAGCCAAAGGTTCTTATTTTGGACGACAGCACCAGCGCGGTAGATACGGCCACAGACGCGAAGATTAGAAGGGCTTTCGCCACGGAGATTCCAGACACCACCAGGCTCATCATAGCTCAGAGAATATCCAGCGTGCAGGACTGCGACCGAATAATCGTAATGGAGAATGGGGAGATAAATGGGTTTGATACCCATGAGAACCTGCTTCGGACGAATAAAATATATCAGGAGGTCTATGAATCCCAGGTAGGCTCGGGCGGATCCGCTGATTTTGATAAAGAGACGTAATGAAGAATCACAGGTTGTTGGAGTAGAGAAGTTTATGGCTGAAGAAAAGGTTAGGGAAATAAAAGGGCCTGGCAATAGGCGGCAGATGGGACCCAGACCCAAGGTAGAGAACCCGGGAAAGCTCTTCAAAAGGCTCATGTCATACGTATTAAGGGACTATAAGCTGCATTTCTTTATAGTTCTAATCTGTATAGTCGTAACCTGTATATCCAATGTACGGGGCACTATGTTTACACGTAATCTCATAGATGATTACATAGAGCCGATGCTTCAGAATAAGAGCAGCGATTATTCGGCCCTGCTTAAGGCCATGAGAAATGTTGCTTTCTTTTATGGGGCCGGCATAATTGCGGCCTTCATCCAAAGCAGGCTGATGATATATGTCTCCCAGGGCACGATGAGGAATCTTCGGCTGGAACTCTTCAGCCATATGGAGACTCTGCCTATCAAATATTTTGATACACACTCACATGGGGACATAATGTCCATTTATACGAACGATATTGATACCTTGAGGCAGATGATTAGCCAGAGCCTGCCTCAGATATACAGCAGCGCAATAACGATAGTAAGTATCTTGACGATGATGATAAGTCTCAGTATCCCTCTTACGGGGCTTACTATTTTGATGGTAGGAGTTATGATGTTCGCTTCCAGTAAGGCCATCAAGATTTCTGGAAGCAGTTTCGTGGCGCAACAAAGAGATATAGGGAAGCTCAATGGGTTCATAGAAGAAACAATGTCCGGAGAAAAGGTCGTAAAAGTCTTTGGCCATGAGGAAGAGACGATCAGGGCATTTGATGAGATGAACGAGGCCCTCTATGAAAGTGTGTATAAGGCCAACGCCTGCTCAAATATATTGGGCCCCCTTAGTTCGCAGATCAGCAATTTAAGCTACGTGCTGTGCGCGCTGGTAGGGGGACTCATGGCATTGAATTCCTATGTAGGCTTTACTGTTGGAGGTCTTGCCAGCTTCCTTACCTTAAATAAGAATATCAGCATGCCAATAAACCAGGTAACTATGCAATTCAACAGCATAATCTCGGCCTTGGCGGGCGCGGAGCGTATATTCAAGCTTTTAGATGAAGAATCCGAAAAAGACGAGGGCTATGTCACCTTGGTGCGGAGTAAAGAGATTGATGGAGAGATCGCAGAGACTGAGGAGAGGACCGGGAAATGGGCCTGGAAGCATTTTCATAGGGCTGAGGGCACGACCACTTATGTACCTTTGATGGGAGATATAACCTTCAATGGGGTTGATTTTGGCTATAGTGATGAAAAGATAGTGCTTCACGATATTTGGCTCCATGCAAAGCCGGGGGAGAAGATAGCGCTAGTTGGCTCTACCGGCGCGGGAAAGACCACGATCACTAATCTCATCAACAGATTTTATGATATCCAGGATGGAAAGATCCGTTTCGACAATATCAACATAAATAAGATAAAAAAGGCGGAACTTCGGCGTTCGCTTGGAATAGTGCTGCAGGACGTCCACCTCTTCACAGGGACAGTAAAGGAAAATATACGCTATGGGAGGCTGGATGCCACGGATCAGGAGGTGGAGGGTGCTGCGAGATTAGCGAATGCTGACCGATTCATAAAACATTTGCCAGAGGGTTATGACACTATGCTGACAGAGGACGGAGCGAACCTTTCCCAGGGACAGAGACAGCTATTATCCATTGCGAGGGCTGCGATAGCGGATCCCCCCGCCCTGATTCTGGACGAGGCAACGAGCTCGATCGATACCAGGACTGAGAAAATTGTCCAGGAGGGCATGGATAGGCTAATGAAAGGCAGGACCACCTTCGTGATAGCCCACAGGCTCTCGACTATAAAAAATAGTGACCGTATAGTTGTACTTGAACAGGGGGCAATATTGGAACAGGGTACCCACGATGAGCTTCTCTCTAAGCAGGGGAGATATTACCATCTATATACAGGAATATAGGAGTGGCTTTAATGGCTAGATTGAAGAGTTTCTTAGATAAATATGGGTTCTCTGTGCTGACGGCCTTGCTTTTCATGCTGATTGTGGGCTCCTTTTTTATAATCTCACCCTTGTACAGCGATGAGGAGAGGGAATTAGCTGTAGGAGAGACCTTTAATCTGGATTCAGATTGGGAAATAGAGTATGCGGATGGGAGTATAGAAAAGGACAAGAAGATTCCTTTTGTGATACCAGCGGAAAAATCAAAGGGACGAGTCTATATTAGGCATGATTTAAGAGCGAACTACGAGAAGCTCGCAATGACCTTTTACTCAGAGAACTCGGCAATGCACGCCATAGTAGGAGGTAAGCCGGTTTTTTCTGCGGGTTTTGGAGGTAATTCTTTGCTTGCTCCGTCTCCTAAGAATGGGGATGATAAAGAGGGACCCTCTGGAATAGATGGACCGCCTGAGGGACCGCCGCCGTCAATACAAGAGTCCGATATAGAGGATAGATATGCGGCGGGAAGCGTCATCTTTGATATGCCGGAGAACATTTCAGAGGGAGATTTGATAGAGATAGAGCTTGAAACCGTGGACTCCGCCAAGGAGATACCTGTCCATTTGGCAGTGATTTCAAAGAGGGATGTGGCTGTCACCACGATAATGCGCCGGAGCTTTCTGCCGCTCACTCTTTCAATCTTCATAATAATATCCTGTATAGTAATGGTTATCCTGGATGTGCTCCGCGCTATATCCAAGAAGAGGACCAGAGGATTGTACATAATTAGCCTGCTGGGAATAGTCGTCATAAGCTGTATGCTCTCCGATACCAAGCTTTTTACCGTTTTTTGGGGGAACAGGGTCTTTTTTGACGCAATTGGGCTCATAAGTCTTATGATAATGCCTCCGTTCATTGCCGTATTCTTTAGGAGAGGGTTTTTTATTCACTTTCCATGGCTCGTAAGCGGTCTCTCTTTTGGGGCTTGTGTACTGACAGCCCTTTCTTTAGTACTGCTGCATAATAAGGTATTCACCAATTTGCGGGCATATGACTTTACATTGGTCTTATCAGTAGTCCTTTTGACAACGCTCATCACTATGCTGATAGTATGGAGCCGACATAGGGGAGGCGTTAAATCCGTTTGGATGGACCTTGCAGCGCTCTTCTTCTTCCTCTGTGCGATAGTGCTGGAAATAATCTTTCAAATACGCATAGAGTCCTATCCTATGCTGGAAACCTTGAAAAATGTTCTGTTCACCTTTTTCTTCTTCTTCATGACGGGGCAGCATGTGCAGATCATGATGAATGATTACAATTATACTGTCCAGATGCGTGCCTATGAGCTTGAGGCACAGGTGCAAATGGCCGAAAGTGCAAGACAGGACGCAATAATCGCAAATGAGGCAAAGGGGCGGTTTCTTGCGAATATGTCACATGAAATCCGTACTCCGATAAATGCGGTCCTTGGGATGGACGAGATGATTTTAAGAGAGTCCAATGAAAAAGCGATTAAGGGCTATGCTACCGATATTCGTCATGCCGGTCAAACCTTGCTGTCTTTAATTAACGACATTTTGGACTTTTCTAAGATTGAGTCCGGAAAATTGGAGATAATCCCTGTCACCTATGATTTTTCAAATATGATAAATGATTTGGTGAACATGGTTTCCACGAGAGCCAGGGCGAAAGACTTAAAAATCGAGACAGATATAGCTGAGGACCTGCCGCTAAAACTATATGGAGATGATGTGAGAATAAGGCAGGTGCTCACGAATATCCTCACGAATGCGGTAAAATATACTCACGAGGGTGGAGTTACGATTACTATAAAAGGGACCCGCTTGGATGATGGCTATGAGGAGCTTTATTTTGAGGTAAAGGATACGGGCATTGGCATCAAGGAAGAGGATTTGCCAAAGCTCTTCAAGGAGTTCGAGAGGATAGAGGAGGGAAGGAATCGGAATATAGAGGGCACAGGCCTGGGAATGAACATCACCATTGATTTGCTGCATTTAATGGGCAGCAAAATGGAGGTTGAGAGCGTATATGGTGAGGGCTCGAAATTCTTCTTTACCCTGCGGCAGAAGATAGTGGATGAGACTCCGATTGGGAATCTGGAGAGCAGGATTGAGAATAGGGAGGATGAATTCAGCTATTCTGAGTCATTCATCGCCCCCGAGGCAAAGGTGCTTGTTGTTGACGATAACAGCATGAATCGTAAGGTTTTCATAAGTCTCTTGAAAGCCACCAGGATACAGATAGACGATGCACCGGGCGGAGCAGAGGCGATAGAGTGTGCAAAGAAAAACCAATATGACATGATTTTCATGGATCATATGATGCCGGAGATGGACGGGATTGAGGCTATGAAGAGGATTCATGCCCTTGCAGAAGAGGATCCAGAGTTCCTTAATAAGGACACTCCGATTTTTGTCCTGACCGCGAATGCGGTCGCCGGCGCGAAAGAGCAGTATATCTCAGAGGGCTTCAATGGCTTCCTATCGAAGCCGGTGATTGCTGAAAGATTGGAAGCGGCACTCAGAGAGAACCTTCCAAAGGACAAGATTCTTCCGGCTCCGGAAAATGAAGGATTAGAGGATGTTGCTTCGGAAAAAGGAAGGTCAAAAGATGACGAGGCGGCACTTGCCGCCCTGCCGCAGGTAGATGGATTGGACTGGGATATTGGTTATATGCATTTGCCGGACATGATTCTTTTGGAGGAAGCAGTAAAGGACTTCTATTCTTTGATCAAGCTCCATGCGGACAAGCTGGATAAAATGTATGAAGACTTTCCATCGGACTTTTCTGGTATGGAAGAGGAGGCGATTCACGAGTCTTTGTCGCCCTATAGGATCCAGGTGCATGGGATGAAGAGCACTGCAGCCACGATTGGAATTTTCCCTCTCTCAGGAATGGCGAAAGTGCTGGAATTTGCGGCAAGAGACCATATTATTGAACGTATCAGGGCCATGCATGGGATTTTTATTGCTGAGTGGCGATCTTATAGAGATAAGCTTCAGGGAGTATTCGGTCTCGGAGAGGATGAGGGCGGGGAGGACTTAATAGAGAAAGAAGCCTTCGACAAGGGGGTCTTCCTTGCCCTGCTGGAAATGCTGAAGTCTGCGATGGAAGACATGGATGTGGATCAAGCGGATGAACTAATGGGGAAGATCAGGGCGATAGATGTCCCTCAAAATGTCGCTGAAAAAAAGGAAGATCTCGCCGCTGCGGTAGCAGATTTGGACAGCGACAGCGTATCAGAGATAGCGGACGGTATGGCGGGAGAAGTGTAGAGATTTGAATCTGGAAAAGGGCAGCTCAGGTGGCTGCCCTTTTGCTATTTTATAAAGCGTCAAGCAGCCCTGTAAAGCCATTTTCCTTGATGTATTTCTTATAGTAGGCAGCCTCTTCCTGGATCAGGCTGTCAATCATCCTCATTCCAAGCAGTTCCACAGGAGCCTTGTCATCAGTCAGCACATTCTCTCCATAATCTTTACTGTCCCTCATATAGGGCTGAAGATTATTCTCAACAAGCCTCATAAGTTCATAGAGCTCTGGGTTCGCCTCAGCGAGAGAGGTCTTGTTTTCGTAAAGAGTTTTCTTTGGGTCATTATCAACGCAGGCGAATAGCTCCAGGTTTGAATTGCCCTCTACGTCCATGGTATAAACATATGGAAATACAGCGGCAATCGTATCGGACAGCGCCTCGTTTATGGCGCCTGCCTTGTTTGAGTGCATGTTCATGTTAACGACCATCACTCCGCCGTTCTTTAAATGATTCTTGACCGATGAAAAGAACTCGATGCTCGACATTTGAAAAGGAATCGTGATGTCTTGATAGGCATCTACCATAATCACATCAAATTTCTTATTAATTTCGTCCAAATAGGCCCGACCGTCATAGGTCGAGACTGGCACATCTTTCGCGGCATCAAAATATTCATAGGATAAATTGGTGATCTTTCCATCAATTTCCACTCCTTCTAGGCTCATTCCATCGAAATATCTTTTGCACTGCCTGGCATAGGTGCCGGTTCCCATTCCCAGAATCAGGACTTCTTCTTTGCCGAAATCCTTGCCCGCCATAACCGGGGCCGCCATTGCGATATCGTAATACATGCCGGTCAGGGAGTCGTCCTTCATCGTTATGGACTGGACTCCAAAAAGAACGTTAGTTGATAAAAGAATCCGCCTCCTGTCTTCCTTTACATGAAGATAATTATATATGGATTCCCCCTCGTAAGTCAGGGAACTCTCCCAAAAGGCGAAGCTGCTATCGTGTCCCCAGATACAGAAACCTAAGAATAAACCAATGGAAATTAAGCAGAACGTAAGTTTGGTCTTTGAATTAATAAAGTAGATCAGACCAAGAAGAATTAGAACTCCTGAGAAGATTAGGAAAGAGATAGAAGTCCCGACAGTGGGGATTGTGACAAAGGTGGGAAGAAAAGTCCCGATGATGCTCCCTATTGTATTGAAGGCCCCAAGGGTGCCGACGGTTTTGCCGCTCTCATCGAGGTTTTGCACGCTGTATTTCACGAGTGACGGGGTGACGGTCCCTAGGAGAAAGAGGGGGAAAACGAATAGAATCATACAGGAAATAAAAGCCGCCCATATCAAGAAGCCCGTGCTTACAGCTACGACAATTATGCCGGAAATCAGCATGATGATATATTTTCCAATGAGGGGGATGGCGCCAATCCATAGGCCTGCGATCATTAGCCTCTTATATAGTCTCCCGGGATCGGGATCCTTATCAGCGAGGCGGCCTCCGTAGAGATTCCCCAAGGCCATTGCAATCATAATAGTGCCGATTATGATGGTCCAAACTATCTGTGAGGACGAAAAATAGGGCGCAAGCAGGCGGCTGGCGCCTAATTCTACCGCCATAACCGACATACCGGCAAAAAACTCTGTTAAATATAGATATATTTTATTCTTTATTATCACTGTACTTTATTCCGAAAGGGCGTTTTTGAAAGCTGCCAGGAAATCATCATAGGTGGTGAACGAGGGAAGATCGGGATTGTCCGCAATTATCTTTTCGGTGCTCCGGAATAGAAAGCCCCTTTTGCTGGCCTTAATCATTGCGAGGTCATTGTAGCTGTCACCTGCGGCGATGGTTTCGAAGCCAATCGATTGAAGAGCCTCTACTGTCCTAAGCTTGCCATTTTCAGCCCTTAATTTGAATCCTGTGATCTCACCATTATCTGAAATCTCAAGGCTATTGCAGAAGAGGGTGGGAAAGCCCAGTTTCTCCATCAGAGGATAGGCAAACTCGCTAAAGGTGTCGCTCAGGATTATGACCTGGGTCATCCTCCGAAGCTCGTCTAGAAAGTCCTTCGCTCCGGGGAGGGGATCGATCCTGGAAATAGTTTCTTGAATCTCTTTAAGACCAAGCCCATGTTCTTTCAAAACCTTTATGCGCCAATTCATGAGCTTGCTGTAATCCGGCTCATCCCTGGTAGTGCGGCGAAGCTCCAGGATCCCGCTCTCCTCCGCGAAAGCAATCCAAATCTCAGGCACCAGCACCCCTTCTAAATCCAAACAAGCGATATACATAAAATCCTCCAACAAACTAATTCGTTTCCTTCGCATCGGCCGCACGCCGTCTCTGGCGGCATTTTCCCTTATGCGCTAACTATAATTTTTATTCTACCACATGAATAAAATGAGTCAATCTCCATTTATGTACTTCTTTAGCCCCTCATAAATGGCATCTTCGCTTGGAGGGCAGCCAGGTAAAGAATAATCAAAGTCTTTTGTACAGCGTCCTATTCCAAGGACTCCTGTTTTTCCCCTCATGCCCTGGCCTATCCCGATTGTAGTGTCAAGCTTCTCTAGGATTCCCTCTTCCCTGAGTCTCCATAAGGCTCCAACCAGGCTGGCATAGCAGGCGCTGCAGGAATTGGCCTCTGTTACGGCATAGGAAACCTCCAAAAGCTTCCGTTCTCTGGGAAGCTCATCTATCTCCTGGCAGGCGCCAAGCGACCCCTGGCTAGACTCCCCATAGAGGCCGAGATTTATTATTTCTGCGGCTCCCAGGTCGCTCTTGCCGATTCCGAGCTGCTCAGAGAATGTGATATAGGGCACTTCGGCAGTCTCATAACCCAGCAAAGAGCAGACATAGCTATCGATTAAAACGGGATCAAGGCCTGCCATTACGCAATTCCTTACGACCGGGTTTCCCCCTTCCTCAAAATCCAGGTCCCCGCAGATATGGTCTACAACAATGAAATCCTGCTTAATAGCGGTTTGGAGATGAGCTATCGGTTTATGGAGTCCCATGGTATGGAAACGGGATTTCTCTGAATTGGGTATCAGGCCCTTAAGATTTTTCAGGGCGCAGGTGATTTTCGTCTGGCAATGCCCTTTCAGAACAGGGACATTAATAAGAAAATCGATGCTGTCCACAAAATCGACGACATTGAGCTCCATCCCGGCGCAATCGACGCTATGAGATTTTTCTCTTTGGGTATCGATAAAGGGTACCTTGTAACGTTCGCAAAGGCTTTTGTAACCGCAGATTTCAATGGCTTCACGGGTCCGGTCGCCTACCCAGGAACCCTCGGCAATTACCAGATCCTTGAACCCATGCTCGCCTAAGTACGTTAATATTCCCTCTACAACTTCTGGATGAGTCGTCCCGCCGAACTCGGCCGGGGAGGCTGTGACGAGGTTTGGCTTAATGCAGATTTTCTTATCACGGCTGCCGATCAGCCCTGCCAAATCGGCTTTATCCAGGATTCTCTCGGTCATCTCCTTATAAGCCGTGCCATAAATCTTCCAGATTTGGTTTTTATCAATCATTTGACTTCCTCTAGGAGCCCGCAGGAGAGGAGCTTTTGAATCAAGGGGATGAGTCTCTCCATTGGCTGATGCGTGTATTTTGAAAGGTCGATTAGGTCATTGGTGCCGTCCGAATAGGCAATCAAGTCTTTGAGAGCCAGGGTCTGTTGATAGGTCTCTTTGGAAGACATCGTGGGAACCAGACCCCTCTTTCCAAGCTGAGGCTCGCAAAGTGTGGTGAGTCTGTATTTTTGATTCCACTCCAGGGCATTTATTGCCTTAACCATGCAGTCATATGAGCCCTGGAGGCCGGAGGCGCTTATCAGGTCAAGGTTGTCGGCGCTGGTATGGTACTCGGGGTAAATATGGTATTTGGATCGGCAGAAGCATACGAAGGGAATATCAACGCCGGGGGCCTGGTACTGCCTCTCATCGGAGCCCCTCTTTGTATAATCGTATTCATCAAAGTCCGGATAATGGTACTTTAGAACTGCGTTTAGTACTCTGTCCGATAAGGTGTTCCCGTACCTTGAATGGATTAAAGAATAAGCCCTGTCATCTCCAACGCAGGTTAGGTTAAAGCCTGCTTTTACATGGGATTTTAAATAGTCCAGATTACGGGATATATAAACTATGGCTCCGATGGTCTCGGGGGCCAGCACTAAGCGATAGGTATAGCGGCGTTCAGGAAGCTGGCTCAGGTACTTTGCGAGATAGGTGATGAGGGATGGACCCGAGCACTCGTTATTTGCCATCGAGGGATGGCAGGTGTAGCTGGAGAACATTACTTCGTCATCGCTCATCCCCGGCAGGATCAATTCTCCGAGGGTGAGGCTGCCGGGCGAAAGCACTGAATCAATCTCCGCATGATATATACCATCCTCCAGTCCCATGAGCTGATTGTGGCTTAGGCAAAACCCCCATCGCTCGCTGTAATAACTGGAAGCATAGGGGATTAGGTCCGGTTGGTCTGCGAGGGTATAGAGATGATCTTTAAGTTCGCTTAGTGGCAAATCCTTTGAAACGGGCACAGAATAATGCAGCACGTGAAGATTATTTTTCTTAAAGTCGCAGATTTTTTCTCCTGATGGGGTGAGAATATAGGCGTCCTTTATATTCCACTCATTAGGCACTGTCCAATCAAAGGCTTTTGTACCTGTTGGTATTTCATAAATCTTGAATTTAGTGTCTGGTATTTCGGACTGTATAATTCTGAAAGTTTCTCTGACCCCATCCCCGGTGATGCTCCTGCAAATTGGAAAAAGCCGCTTGCAGAGTTCATACATACCTCTTCCTTCATTCATCTATTGCTTCCTTTCGTTCTTGCTTTAGTCATAAGCGAATCAAAGCCTGCAAGGTCTTTTGATGAGACCCGCAGGCTTTGATTTAATTAAACTAATTGGTTTTTTCGGTGACTGTAGCGGCAGTCTCCGCTGCTGTCTTTTCAGTATTGGCTGAATTGATCCATTCATCGAACTTCTTCTGAGTGGCCTCATATGTGTCCTGGCTTAAGGACGGGAGATCCTGCCCCCAGGCCTTTGTGGCCTCCTTGAAGCCTTTCTCGAATGCGCTCTTCAATTTTTCAGCGTATTTCACATCGTCTCCGGCTAAGGCCTTGGCAAAATCAAGGATCCTGTCGCTCACCTGATTCACTCCCCAGTACCCGTCCTCTGCGATATCCTTTTCGGCCTGAGCCTTGGTGGCGGCGTCTACTGTAAAATCGCCCTTCGCAAGGAACTTCCACATATCATCGCCGTTTGCCTTTGAGAAGGCGCTGGACTGTCCCAGCATGAGGTTCTGGACGATGTTTCGGAGATTCTCTGTCTGTGCCTCCGCATCTGCCTTGAGCTTATTCACAAGATCCGCATTGTAGATATGTGAATTGGAAGAAGCTTTGTCTGTCTTGGATTTCTCGAATACTGCTCCGGCTTGCTCTGTCAAATTTTCGACTGCCTTGTCGTTCTCTGTGGTCTTCTGAGTACTCGCTGCTTTGGACTGGCTCGCAGCCTGGGTGGCCGTCACATTGCTGCTCGATACAGAAGATATGCTTTCTAATGCCATTTTCATCACCTCCATGTGTTGTTTACGGGACATTGACCCCGCTATTAATAATGTCCTGGCGATGGATTGAAGTCCAACCACCATATTATAGTCTATATCGGCAGATTTAGATAAAAAGCTTAGAACGATTTACCGTGAAAGCCGCAGGAATGTTATTATTTGCGGTAAAAATCGACCGTGCTTTATATTTGCTCTGAGCATAGATTTCGCACCAGGCTGGCAGGAAACCACAGCGAATGGCGGTGTCCTGTGACAGTATATGGCTTTCGCTGGTGCCATAGAAGGGAAGGAGTCCCATTTCCAGTATTTTATTTTTCAGCATAGTGACGAGAAATACAGCCAGGCCGTGATGGCGATATTCTTCTTTTACATCGATTCCAATCTGCCTCATATATTTCCCGTCAAAGGAGGCACCAGCGGCGGCAATGGGGCAGAGACCGTCGTAGGCGACTATCCCGAGGATATCGGGCAGGTTCTTATCGAAGCAGAAGGCATGGGGAAAGGGATTTTGATTTGAAAAGCGGATGGCGATATCCCATTCATCGTACCACTTGAAATCATATGGACAGTCCATTTCCGGCTCATCGAAATCAGGATCCGGCAGGAAGTAAATGTGGGTATCGAATAACTCATGGCCGCTTTTTTGAAGCTCATTGTCCAGTTCCCGAAGATTAGGGAACTTACAGAACCATTCGGGGGAAAAGAGACTATATTTGGACTTGGCCCATTCATAGAGGCTCTTGCCGGCCATCATATAGAGGTCTCCCTTGTATATTATGGCTCGAAAATCGCTTGTCATGCCATAGGGCCTCCTGCTGCCCGGCAAATTGGCAGACGGGTTTATCATTATCCGGTATTCGTCTTCGATTTCTTTAGGGCAATTTGTATCCAGGCGGAATTGAGCCCTGGCTGTTTCGTCTATTGTTTTTAAAATTTCCATGTTTATTTTTTATTACAAAAAAAGCTGATTTGTCAATAGATAATTCGCTTGACATATTAATTGGACTTATGTTAGCATAATCAAAGCCTTTATAGGTTGACCGAAGACAGCAGGTGCGTTTCGGCGCATAAGCATATAAACGCCTGCCGAGGAAGATAAGAGCTATCACTATGACTTTTATTGCCCCTGTGCTTTGGTACAGGGGCTTTTTTCGGTCTTATTAATATAAGGAGGTAAAGCTGAAATGGCAAAGGTTGAATTAAAGCAGCCCATTGTCGATGAGATTGCGTCCCATATCAAGGATGCGAAATCCGCAGTGCTGGTGGACTACCGAGGCCTGACCGTTGAACAGGATACTGAGCTAAGAAAGCAGCTTCGTGAGGCGGGCGTATTCTATAAGGTTTATAAAAATACCTATATGAAGCGGGCTTTTGAGGGCACCCCCTTCGCTGAGCTGGATCAGCATCTTGAAGGGCCTTCGGCAATAGCTGTTTCTATCGAGGATGTCACGGCCCCTGCCCGCATCATAGTAAAATTCGCTGAGAAGGCTGATAAGCTGGAAGTAAAGGCAGGAATAGTCGAAGGGCAGTACTATGACGTGAATGGAGTGAAAGAACTGTCCGCTATACCGCCCAGAGATGTACTTTTGTCCAGACTGCTTGGGTCCATGCAATCGCCTATCACGAATTTTGCCCGTGTCGTCAAGCAGATCGCGGAAAAGAAGGCAGAAGGCGGCGAGGCAGCTCCGGCCGCTGAGGCGTAAATAGACAGATTGATTAATCGTATATGAAAATTGTTTTTAGAAAGGAATAAGGATATGTCAAAAGAAGAAATCATTGAGGCTATAAAAGGCTTATCGGTATTGGAGCTTAATGAGCTCGTAAAGGCATGCGAGGAAGAATTCGGCGTATCTGCCGCTGCAGGCGTGGTAGTCGCTGGTCCTGCCGCAGGCGGAGCTGCTGCGGAAGAGGAGAAGACTGAGTTCGATGTAGAGCTTACTGAGATTGGGCCTAACAAGGTCAAGGTCATCAAGGTCGTACGTGAGCTCACAGGCCTTGGATTGAAGGAAGCGAAAGACCTCGTTGACAATGCTCCGAAGATGATCAAGGAAGGGGTGGACAAGGCTACGGCTGAGGATATCCAGAAGAAGGTCGAGGCAGAGGGAGCTAAGGTTACTCTTAAATAATGAACTGCTAAGGATCTGTTCATATAATAACACTTTAACAGTTATATATCTTCAGTTTCTAAAGCCAAATGCGGACTTGGACACTGCCCAAGGTTGTCTGCATTTGGCTTATATTTTTATTCATCGAGATCTTTTTCCTTTGAGTAAAGGAAGATTGCGTCTCCGGGCTTGAATATCAGGTCGCCATAGGGGATTAGGCTTCTTCCATTTCGCTTTATGAAACACACGAAGCTATTGCGTGAAATACTGACATCCTTTAGCGCATTGCCGTTCCAAGGGTGTCCCGGTCGCAGGACTATTTCTCGCAGATGGATATTTTTTTCGCCTTTTAGGGCTTCTGCCCCAATAATTAGCCTGTCGCCGGATTTCAGGACAACGTCTCCTCTGGGGATTAAGGTCTTGTCCCCTCGCTGGATTGCGGCAATGATGGCCTTTTTGGGGAGTCCCAGGTCCCTTATTTTACGACCTGCCCATAGGTCTTTGGGACTGAGTTCTATATTGGTGAAATGGATATCCTCCTCGGTTGCCTGCTCACCCAGCTTCTTTACCCTTGAGTATTGTTCTACGAAACCCGCGGATATGATACCTGTAGGTATCGCGACGACTCCGACTCCAATTGCGGCCAGGATCATCCCGAATATTTTTCCAATTGGGGTGATCGGGTAGATGTCTCCATATCCAACGGTCAGCAGGGTGGATGTTGCCCACCATATTCCTGAAAAGGCGTTTGCAAAGACCGCTGGCTGCGCAGCGTGTTCGAGGCTGTACATGCAGAGGCTTGAAGAAAGCAGCAGGACCGAAAGTATGAAGACCGAAGAAAGGAGCTGCTGGCGCTTTTCGTGGATGACATCGGTTATGACATTTAGCGAATCATAATAGGCGTTGACCCTGAATAGACGCAAGATCCTTACCACCCTGAAAATCCTGAAGACAGCGGTGCCCGATGGGAAAAAGAAGGGGAGGTAATTGGGCAGGAAGCTCATCAAATCAATTATCCCGGTAAAGGATTTAACATAAGAAAAGATGGCGCCCAGCTCTGTTTTTTCGGGATAGAGGCATTTGGCCGTGAATATCCGCAGAGCATAGTCGATGGCAAAGAAAAGGACAGTCAAGCTGTCCACTGCGCGCAGTAATTTCAAATGGCGCAGGGCAATGAATTCATAGGTCCCGAGTATGGCAGCGGCTAAATTCAATAGGAGGGCTGATGTGCTTATGATGTCATAGGCACGGTTGATCGGCTGGTTGATGACTCCTACAGAGACCATGTTGAAAAGCTTTTTTCTAAAGCTCTCAAAATTGTGTTTGGATTTATTTGAAAATTTTTGCATAATTTCAATTATAGCAGAGAAATGTAAACAAATTAATATGAAAATATATATTGCAATAGGAATGGTACAAAAATAATAATGATAAGACTAGGTGAAATACAGGAACTTACAGCGGTAAGAAAGAAAGATTTTGGCTTCTTTTTGGCAGATGTGGCTAAAGAAGCAGATGGCAATAATGAGCGTGAGAGCGAGGGTCAGGCAGCTATAGAGCTTGAAGCACATGACGAGGAAGGCTTTGAAGAAAATGGGCTCATGGCTTCACAAGATGGTGAAGCTGATGAGGCAGAAGCTTCACAGAATGATGAAAGTGAGAAGTTCGGGACTTCACAGGATGGCAGCAGTGATGATTTAGCCGAGGAAACTCAGCTTGAACAGGCTGAAGCCGATGGTGAGCTTTTAGAAGAGGACGATTCGAGCGATGCCGGGGCTGAGGAAGAGTCTCTTTTGGGAGACGCTTCTGATTTGGATGAAGAGATTGATAAGTCCCGATATGATGAAGAGGATACCGTATTACTGCCAATAGCGCAGGCTCCAGAGGGATTCAAGGTGGGAGACCGATTGACGGTATTTGTGTACAGAGATTCCAGCGACAGAGTCATAGCTACTGTGAATCGCCCTTATCTTGTTGTCGGGGAAGTGGCGGAGCTCTCTGTCAAAGACATGAGCGAGATCGGCGCCTTTTTGGACATAGGACTTGAAAGGGACTTATTCCTGCCTTTCAGGGAGACCACCTATGATATCGATATAGGTGAGCAGGTCCTCGCAGCAATGTATGTGGATCGGACCGGAAGATTGGCGGGTACGATGAAGATATATCCGTATCTTCGTACAGATTCACCTTATTCAGAAGGAGACACCGTTGACGCTTTCATATATGAGATCAATGGGAAGTTTGGCGCCTATGCGGCCGTAGATGGGAAATATGGCGGCCTGATCCCTGCCAAAGAGGTAGTGAAGGATCTAAAATGCGGTGACAGGGTAGAGGCCAGGGTCATGAACGTGAGAGAGGATGGAAAGCTTGATCTATCTCTCAGGAAGAAGGCCTATCTTCAAATGAACGATGATTGCGCCTTGATTCTTAGAAAGCTTGCGGAGTCGCAGGGAAAACTGCCTTTCACGGATAAGGACTCTCCTGAACGGATAAAGGCAGAATGTGGGATGAGCAAGAACCAATTTAAGAGAGCCGTTGGTAGGCTCCTTAAAAAAGGACTCATAGAGATCAGACCATACTCCATAGTACTTACGCAGGCAGGGGACAAGGATGGGGTTTTGGGTTCCGGCTCAATTTGGAAAGACGAGCCAAGCGATGGGAATGTAAGACCTACCCGCTGGGGAAATATTAAACCTAAGTCCGAAAGAGAGGATAATAAAGATACTGACCTCGAAAGCAGAGACCTAAAGAAAGGACCTAGAGGAAGCTTTGAAGATAGAGACAGGGGTTCCCGAGGCGGCTTTGGCTCCAGAGACAGGGATGGAGGCTTCGGCAGGAGAGACAGGGATTCCCGTGGCAGCTTCGGCAGGGAAGACAGAGGCTCCAGGGGCGGCTTTGGAGGCAGAGACAGGGGCTCCAGGGGCGGCTTTGGCAGGGACCGCAGCGAATCTCGCTTTGGTTCCAGAGAAAGATTCCGAGAAAAGGACGTCGAGGAAAGATTCGGCGGCAGGGATACTCATGCCAGGTTCACTGCGGAGGATTCCAGACCCAGGCTTGGGGAAAGAGACCTAAGAGGAAGATTTTCAGAGAAGGAGTCACGTTTCGGATTCAGAGAAAGGGACTCACGCTCAGGCTTCGGTGAAAGAAAGTCCAGATCTGACTTTGGAGACAGGGATAGAGAAAGGGAATTCAGACCTCGTTTTGGGGACAGAGACAGGGATTCCAGACCCCGCTTTGGAGACAGAGACAGAGACTCAAGGTCCCGTTTTGGGGACAGAGACAGGGATTCCAGACCTCGCTTTGGAGACAGAGAGAGGGATTCCAGGCCTAGGTTTGGTGATCGTGAGTCAAGGTCCCGTTTCGGGGATAGGGATTCTCGTTCCAGGTTTGGGGACAGAGATTCACATTCTAGGTTCGGTGAAAGAGACAGAGGTGACAGCAGAAGGGGAGGCCGTTTCAGGGATTCAGATTCCAGAGATTTCCAAAATCCCAGGGATTATGGAAGCTCCAGGGGCTCCAGGCCTAATTTTGGGGATCGCGGCATGGGCGGTTCTAGAAGAGAAAGGCGAGGGGGTGATGAAGAATGAGACCGGTTTCAAGCTCAAGGGCTCCTGTGGCCATTGGACCGTACTCACAGGCGGTGATAGTTGGGGATATTATCTTCACTTCGGGAGTCATTCCGATCGTGCCGGAAACAGGCGCCATCGCCGGAGCCTCGGTAGAGGATCAAGCAAGGCAGGTGCTAAGTAACCTCCGCGCTTTGCTGGAAGACTCAGGAAGCTCGATGGAGGCAGTCGTGAAAACAACGGTGTTTCTGTCCGATATGGCAGACTTCAAAAGGGTCAACGATGTATATGCTGGCTTTTTTACCGGGATGCTGCCAGCAAGGAGCTGCGTTGAGGTAGCGAGGCTTCCGAGGGACGTGAAGATAGAGATCGAGGCCGTTGCATTGATTCAAAGAAATTGATTTTCTGTTACTATTCGCGGTCAGGTAGAGACGTCTGAGGGCATTTTCAAGAGTGAAGGTAGACTTTTTTTGAAAAATGGTTTATTATGGCTTTTCAAATGATTTTCCTGGATTATTTGGAAAGTCATTGTAACTATTCAGAACCCCCTGGAATCGGGTGATATTTACTGCTCAAGCTTGCTTGAAAGCAGTAAATATCACCTGATTCCAGGGCGGTAACGATAGTTACCGCCCCCACACTGAGCAAAATTGAAATCAAATTTTGCAAAGTGCGGGTAGGGGGTTCTGAATAGTTAGAAGTCATTAATATTTTTTTCATTTGATAAGGAGGAGTTTATTATGAAGATATCCAATATTACGAATGTCGAGAAGTTCTTTAAGGTCATTGACAGCTGCAAGGGAAAGATTGAGCTTTTGACAGATGAGGGCGATCGTCTTAATCTGAAATCTAAGCTTTCACAGTACGTTTCATTAGCCAATATATTTTCTGATGGAAATATAAAGGAACTGGAACTGCTGGCTTATGAGCCCGAGGACATAGATAAGCTTGTTAATTTCATGATGAATCAGTAAGCTTGATATTGGCTTTATGAATCCGGTTCATTCAGGTATTATTTTTTTAGTTGATATTATATTGATGCTTGCCATCCAGTTCATTCTCTCCATTACCGTTGGGGGGAATGGACTTTCAATGGCAGAGAGCGTACTTGTAAGCGAGGGCATTTGTCTTGTTCCCGCTTCTCTTTTTGCCATTCTTTTCCGCGCTAAGGCGAAGGAAGCATTTCGTTTCAATTACGTGAGGCCGTCTACCTTGGGGTTTACCGCCCTCATGGTGCTGCTTTTGGAACCTCTCTTAAGCGCGCTCAATGCCTTTACCATGCTCTTTACGGAGAATGTGGTGGCAGAGGAGAGCGCAGAAATTGTCATGCAGGGGTTTCCGAAGATGGCGTTTTTAATTGCGGTAATTGCGCCGCTTGCCGAGGAACTTTTGTTTAGGGGAATAATTCTCTCAGGGCTTAGAAATGGCAGGAGGATAATCCTTGCCATAGTCCTGCAGGCAGTGATGTTTGGTTTCATGCACATGAATCTGAATCAAATGCTATATGCCTGTGCTTTGGGATTTTTCTTTGGACTCATTGTTGAGATAACTGATAGCGTCTGGCCTTCTATTTTTGCGCATGCTATGGTCAATATGACCTCTGTGATAGGGATTTTCATGATACCGGAGTCCGAGATATCTGAAATTGCTTCCGGCGTGGAGTCGAAAGGAGAGCTGATGGAGGCTTTTGCGGTTAGCGCATGCCTGGCGGTTTTGACTACTGCTCTTGCTTGCTGTACGGTGGTAAGGATTGCAAAAAATGAGCCAGGAGGAATGGATCGGCTGCAAAGAATTTTTCAAGTGAAAGACGGCGGGCACGTAATGAGCCTTCCGTCAGCGGTTGCCTTGGGCATAGCTATGATAGTCATAATCATAGAGCTTTTGTAGCAATCCCTGTCATTCATCGAAATCTTCTTCTGCTACAATTTTTCCATTCCTGGCCCGCCTAAAGATGGGCGTATCTGAATTCTTTTTATCGTACTTAGCAGCCACAGAATGAAAAATCTTTCTCATGATGGCATTGCCGATGCCTCGGGTTCTTATGTTTCCGGTTTCAGTCACCTTTAGTGAAGCTTCTCTTATCGCAATTGATAGAGGGGTGTTCATTCGCTTCTTGTTCTCTGAGAGAAATCTTTCGGACTCAGGAGAAGGCAGAAAAATGATCACTGTATCGGGAACGCTTGAATTAATCTCATTGATTGCTGCATCGCATTTGGATTCACTTCCATCGATTATTGATGTGCCTATGATATTTAGCCCGGGACTGAAGCTGCATAGAGAGGATTGTAAGTGTGCCATTCTTGAATCTAAATTCGAGATCAGGTGTATGCTTCTTCCCTCTCTTGACAGCTTTTTTAAGAGTTCCTTTAATAGGAGATTGCTGTTGATCTCTTTCTCGCGGCTTCGGCTCAGAGCCTTGCCAGCCACAAGGATATCGGCCGTGGCGCAGACAGTCATATCCATTGATTCAATCCAATTCTTTAATTCTTCCGAAGAAGAGGCTTTTAACAGGATATCCTGAGTCACAAAATCAATGGTATTGCATACCCCATTATTCAGATAAAGGTTAATCCTCCGCATCGCCTCTCTAACGGAAAAATCCCTGAGGCTTAAGCCTAGGACATTGAATTGCTTCATTTACTGCCTTTCATCGACTGGATAACTATCCGAAACGTTTTTCTGATCGGTTCGGAGAATCATATAGTAATAATTGCTGGATTTGAGTATGAGATTTCATCATAACATATACCCGCATTGCTTTTCAAGAGACATGAAAAGGAACCGCATTAAATTCGTAACTATCTTATTTTTGGGACTTAGCTGCGCACTCTATTTTTCGTTGATCTTCAATAATAATCTTTGGGTAGATGAAGCCTTCTCGGCTTCCATCATCAGAGAGGATTGGCATACATTGATCCAGAGGACCGTGGATGACACATTGCCTCCTTTTTACAATGTTGCTGCCAAGCTCTTTGTGTCTATCTTCGGCTTCAATGCCCCGGTTCTAAAAGCATTTTCTGTAATTCCGATGGCGCTGACTATCGCCTTTTCGGCTTCTTTTTTTAAAAAGAATTTCGGAACCATGCCGGCAATCATCTCAGCCGTGCTTCTTGTCGGAAGCCCGTGGCTGCTCCATTATGGAATCGAGATAAGGATGTATAGCTGGGGTCTTTTCTTCGTGACTATGGCGGGGCTTTCTGCATTCTCGATAGATAAGAGCTTGTCTGAAGCCAGGCTGGTGGAGAAAAGGGACTTATTGCTCATTAGTCTTTGGACGGCCGCAGCGGGATATACCCATCATTTTGCACTTGTCAGCGCAGGGTTCATCTGGCTGGTTTTATTTCTGTCCAATTTAAGTTCCATAAAATCTGCCAAGACGCCTGAAAATAAGCTGGCTTCGTGGAAAAATCTGAAAAGATTTTTAATTTCTGCTGCGTTTGCCTTTATTTTGTATCTGCCCTGTTTTGCCCTCGCCATATATCAAATAAAAAATGCCAGCTCCTATTTTTCGCTGTCGCCCCTCAGTCTGTCCACACTGAAAAGCGATCTTGTTTACCCCTTTGTTACAGGGTACACTCCTCTTTCTCTGCTGTTTTTAGTTTCTCTTGCGGCATGGGTGGTATTGCATTTTACTCTTGGGATTAGGAAAGGTAAGGCCAGTCTCTCTTCTTTTAGATTCTGCTATTTAGGATTTGCGGTCTATTATATGACCCTGTTTTTTGGCTATGCAGTATCGTTCGCTTTGGGCAAAAGTTATTTCACTGCCAGATATTTAGTTCCATCATTAGGTCTTCTGTGGGTATCTATTTCCTTAATACCGGCAGAATTGTTATCCTATGTCAGGGATTCAGAGATATTAAATAAATCTAGGGAAAGCCATTCTATTATTGGATGCCTTTGCGCCTGGTCGGCAGCAGTGGGTCTTGCCGTCACTCTTTCCAGCTACATGAAAGAATTCAAGGGAGAATATTTTCCCAGGGTAGATCAGATGACGGAGTGGTTTGACGAGAATCTAGGCCCCAATGATGGCTATCTGATCTATGAGGACCTTTATCAGATAGAATTGTGCTTTAGATATTATTACCCGGACTTGAAGAAATATGATTGGGACAGCATAGATCAAATAAAGGGAAATATATGGTACTTTGAAGTCCCTGGATATGAAGATTATTTAGAACTATGCGAAGAGCATGGTTATGGAAAAATCTTTATTGACGATATGAATTTTGACCGATATAATTTTAGGTTATATAAGCTGGAGAAGCTGTAAAGATTAAGCAAGAAAAGGAGGTTTTGCTTATGGATTTTAATGCAGTAGATACTGTAAGTGCCGCTCTCAGCCTGAAACAGGGAATGATGATGTCTGAGATTGGAACAGCGGTTTTGGCCAAGGCAATCGATACCAGCGAGGAACTGGGAAGCGAGATGATCAATATGATGGAGAGATCGGTAAATCCCGCGATCGGCGGCAATGTGGATGTGAGGCTTTAAGGTAGGCAGGGTTGATGCTGATATGCGTCAACCCTGAATTTGATTTCCGATTGCCTGAATCGATTAAGAAATCAAATTTTGCGAGGTGTGGAATGGGGGTTCTGAATAGTTACTTCCTTAAAAGACAAGGAGATATTAATGGATAGAAAATGGTGGCATGACAAGGTAGCTTATCAAATTTACCCCAAAAGCTTTTATGACAGCAATGGAGACGGGATAGGGGATATCCCCGGGATAATCTCAAAATTGGATTATCTAAAGGACTTAGGAGTGGATATCATCTGGCTCTCTCCGATTTATAAATCCCCGTTGGCGGATGAGGGCTATGATATCGCAGATTATTATTCCCTGGATCCCAGGTTCGGGACAATGGAGGACATGGAGAGATTAATTGCTGAGACCAAAAAAAGGGATATGTACATTCTTATGGACTTAGTAGTTAATCACTGCTCCGATGAGCATGAATGGTTCAAGAAGGCCTGTGAGGATCCAGAGGGAAAGTATGGGGAATTCTTCTACATTAGGGATCAAAATCCGGATGGGTCCCTCCCTACTAATTGGCGCTCTTATTTCGGGGGTCCCGCGTGGGAGAAGGTGCCTGGCACCGATAAATTCTATCTACATATGTTCCATAAGAAACAGCCGGATTTGAATTGGGAAAATCCGGAGGTAAGGACCGAGGTCTATAAGAACATCAATTGGTGGCTGGATAAGGGAATTGCAGGCTTCAGGATAGATGCAATAATGAACATAAAGAAGGCCTCTATATTTAAGAGCTATGAACCGGACAGAGATGACGGAATGGTTGGGCTAGAAAGGATGCTGAAAGACGCAAAGGGCATAAGCATATTTTTGCATGAAATGCAGGATAAGACCTTTTCCCAGCATGACGCTTTTTCTGTAGGAGAAGTATTTAATGATAAGGAGGATGAGCTATCCGACTTGATTGGAGAGGGGGGCTGCTTTTCGAGTATTTTTGATTTTGAGTCACATATATTTGGGGCAAGTAGGAAAGGGTGGTACGCCAGCAAGCCTTGCCTTCCCGAGGATTACAAATCCAGCGTATTCAAGTCGCAGCTAAGAGCCGCCGAAATCGGTTTTTTCTCAAATATAATTGAAAATCATGATGAGCCGAGAGGGGTCAGCCGCTATATCCCAAAAGAGGAACTTTCAATCCACGCTAAGAAAGCCCTGGCTTGCGCTTACTTCCTTCTTAGGGGGATCCCGTTCATTTACCAGGGACAGGAAATCGGAATGGAGAATACGGAGTTTCAATCCGTTTCCGATTTTGATGATATTAGCTCGATAATGGAATATGATTTAGCCTTGGAGGCAGGACTTAGTAAAGAAGAGGCTTTGGAGTGCGTTTCAAAGTACAGCAGAGACAATGCCAGGACTCCGGTTCAATGGACTGATGGGGATAATGCAGGTTTTACAACCGGAAAGCCGTGGCTTCCTGTCAATAAGAATTATAAAGAAATCAATGTTGAGTCTCAGGAAAAAGACTCAAAATCCCTTTTAGCCTTTTATAAAGAGCTGATAGCTTTGAGAAAGGCACCTGAATATAAGGAGACCTTTGTATATGGAAGCTTTGAGCCCTATTTACGGGATGAGAAAAACCTTATGGCTTATATACGGAAAGGAAACGGGAAAACTATCCTTGTGGCAGCGAACCTTCAAAGGGACGGCATCGCTATACCTGCTCCTGGCAGGATCGATGGGATTCTTTTGGACAATGTAGGAAATGCACAATTAGGCGTAGAATCAATAAAGCTCGATGGCTATCAGGCTTTAGTTTTAGAGATTGCGTGAGGTAAAACTTGACATTCTTGGGTCTTTCTTTTGATGAATCGGGCTTTCCGGGCAAATACTGTATTGGAATAATCTCGCTGACTCTAGCTATTTCTATGCTGCTCACGGGCTGCGGCTCTGATTCTGCCTCCGATAAAATAACGAAAAAGGAAGAGTTTTCAGACGCAGAAATTAGCAGCGAAAAAACGGAGATTCGGCTTCTAAATAATAAACTGGAAGTCGATGAAGAACTGAAGGAGCTCGCAAAAAAATATGAGGAGGAGACCGGCGTCGTTGTTACGATTGAGTCGCTGGGCGGAAGCATAGATACTCAGTCTACGCTTAAGTCCTATTATCAGGATGGCAATATGCCGGATATCTTCTGTATAGAGGGTGAGCAGGATTATCCTACTTGGGAGGGAAATCTTGCTGATCTTTCAGATAGTGAATGGGTTTCCGATACCGATGCAGCATATGTATCAAATGGCGTAGTTTTTGGCTTCCCAACCACGACAGAGGCCATCGGCCTATCCTACAATGCGGACATATTAAGAAAAGCGGGAGTGGACCCTTACAAAATTACCTCTCCGAAAGCCATGAAAGCTGCCTTTGAGAAGCTTGACGAAAAGAAAGAAGAATTGGGGCTCAGGGCGGTCGTAGGGTGGTTTACAAATGCTTCGGATCTATCCTGGTCGACCGGGCTGCATATGTTTGCGAGCTACATTGATGAAGGCTTAGAGCGTGATGACACCACCTATATTGATTTACTTAATAACGACGGAGGCTTGGAAGATAAAAGGCTTATGGACTGGGCGAATATGATAGAGCTCTTTAATGAGTACTCCGACCCTGACCTGGTTTCAGCAGGCACCTATGACCAGCAAGTGTCCAATTTTGCGGCTGGCAAGTATGCCTTTGTCACTCAGGGGTCTTGGATTGGGACTCTTATGGTCAATGACTATAAAGAGGCCTATGAGGGAGCAGGTTCTTTTGGAGTAGGAATGGCGCCCTATGCCTTTCAGGATGGCCAGGACACCATCCTTACGAATACGCCGAATTGGTGGGTGGTTTATAAGGATGGAGATACGGAAGCCTCAAAGGCTTTCCTGGAATGGTGCGCGGATAATGAAGGAGGGCAGCAGATACTTGTGGAAAGATGCGGTTTTGTCTCTCCCTATAAGAGCTGCACCTTTCAAGCTGATGATCCCTTTGCGGGCACAATAGCCGAATATGCAAATTCTGAAAAGACATCCTCTTGGCATTGGCTTTCGATGAAAGAGGGAATAGAGCTGAATGCGACAGGCAAAATCTTTCAACGCTTTTCTTCGGGAAGCATTGCTTCAGCAGAGGATTTCGCTGCAGAATTGAAGAAGGCGATAGAGGAATACTATGCAGGATGAGTTAAATGGGGTGCTTTGATGGTCGATGAATACTTAAAAGCCAAAAAATACGGTGATAGGGAATATAGAAGCGCAGTGTCCAAAGGGCAGTACCCGTATCTTCCCTCGCTGGACTATATTTTGAAGCATGAGGGCAAGCTTCAGGAGGAGAGAATAGGGCTTATTGAAATCCCTGTAAATCTCATAGTCGGGACATTGACTGAGGGCAGGCAAAATGCTTTTTCCAGAGGTTTTCTCCCGCTGTTGGAGCCCACTTCTGAATTTGCCTCAAAATGGGAGACGCTTTTCGCTTCTCAGGCCGAAAATGGGATGAGGGACCCGATCAAGGTTTATGAGTACATGAGGAAGTTCTATGTACAAGAGGGCAATAAAAGAGTCTCTGTTTCAAAGATCTTGGGCTATGTCAAAATCATGGCTGAAGTTATACGTGTTTATCCGCAAAAGACCGATGATTTGGAGAATAAGCTTTATTATGAATTTGTGGATTTTTATAAGGCTGCGCCCATATATGAAGTGGCTTTTTCTTCCGAGGGAGGCTACCTAAGACTCGCCAAGCACTTTGGACTCAACATAACTCACCCTTGGTCTGAAGAAGAGATATCTAAGCTGAAGCACGCTTATGAATTCTTTGCGGAGATATTCGCAGCTAACGGGGGATACGCATTAAACATTACTGCCGGGGATGCTTTGCTGATCTATCTCGATATCTATGGGGTTGAGGGCATACTGGATGAATCATCAGCGGTTATCAAGCGCAGGCTCACCAAGCTATGGAAGGAAATCCTGACTTCTGCCAATAAGGACAGCATAGACCTCTTGGAAGACCCTGGGCTGCTTAAAAGAAACGGCAGTATCTTGAAGTCTTTCAAGACACCGAGCCTATATACTCCTAAGAATCCCTTGAAAATAGCCTTTATTTATGAGGACGACCCCGATCAAAATGGGCTGTCCTATGATCATGAGCTTGGGAGAAATTATATAAATAGCAATTTTGAGGGTCTGGTGAAGGCGATTGCATTCAAGGAAAGGGATACTGATGAGAAAATTAGAGAGGCCATTGATGAAGCCGAAGCAGAGAAATGCAATATGGTATTCACGACTTCTCCATCCCAGATGCCGGAATGTCTGAGGGGAGCCATTCATTACCCTCATATCAAGTTCTTGAATTGCTCCTTGAACCTGTCGCATAATGCGGTCCGCACCTATGCGATCAAGATGTTTGGGGCTAAATTCCTTATGGGAATCTTGGCTGCGGCCATGGCGGATAATGATGATATCGGGTATCTTTCCTATGTCCCGATTTATGGAGAGATAGCCAATATCAATGCCTTTGCCATTGGGGCTTCCATGGTGAATCCGGCTGTCAAGGTTCATCTGTCCTGGGCATATAAGAAGCCTCCTGAGAAAGGCGGATATAATATAAATGACATTTCTGGTGAAATGAAAGGAATTAAGGTCTTTTCGGGGTCAGAACTAAATAAGTCCAATTTATATACCAAAGAATTTGGCATTTATTATCTTAATGAGGACGGTGAAAAAGTCTCATTGGCTCTTCCTGTGAGGGGGTGGGGGAAATATTATGAGATGATAGTCAAGACTGTGCTGGATGGCTCATGGGGCGACAGGTCGATAGCTAAGAGCGATCAGGCTTTGAACTATTGGTGGGGCATACAATCGGGAGTTGTGGATATCCTGCTTTCCGAGAAGCTGCCCTACCCCGTGAAGAAGCTGATTGGCAGCATGAAGGATGCCATGATAGCAGGGACGATTCATCCCTTTGAAGGAGAGCTCCATTCACAGGACGGATTGGTGCAGGGCGCAGATGGAGGACGTCTCACGAGTCAGCAGATTATTACCATGGATTGGCTGAATGAGAATATAGTAGGCTCAATCCCTGGCTTTTTGGAGCTAAGTGAGGCCGGACAGAAGATTGTAAGCGTCAGCGGAGTGGATAAGGAGTCTGAATAATTACTGCTTGCATTTCTTTTGCGTCAGCTCGATGATTTAGAGGAAGCCGACAGTCCCATATGTAGGAGATAGAAAATGAAGATTTTGGCGATAGCTGATTCGGAGGACAAGGCGCTTTGGGACTTTTATAAACCTGAAATGCTAAGAGAAGTCGAGCTCATAATAGGCTGTGGGGATTTATCGGCTTCATATCTGGAATTCCTTGTAACGATGGCGAATTGCCCGCTTTTATATGTGAGGGGAAATCACGACGAGAGCCTGCACCATAAGCCGCCCTTGGGCTGCATTAATATCGATGATCAGATATATAATTTCAGAGGTATCCGTATCATGGGTCTCGGGGGCTCAATGCGCTATAATGATTCCAGGGATATGTACACAGAGGGGCAGATGAGGAAGCGCATAAAGCAAATGAGGACCAGGCTGGCCATTATGAACGGCTTCGATATTTTGGTGACTCACGCTCCAGCGGCTGGCTACGGGGATATGGAGGACCTCCCTCACCGCGGATTTGACTGCTTCAACGAATTGCTTGAAAGATGGCATCCGGCATACATGCTTTTCGGCCATGTACACAAGGAATATGGGCATTTTGAGAGGCAGAGTGTACATTCATCGGGAACCAAGCTTATAAATGCCTATGGCAAGTATTATTTGGACATAAAGGACGATGAGCATCCTGCGAGAGGAAAGACCGGGTCCCCTCTGTATGATTTATACGTTTCATTGAAAAAGGAGTTGTAATGAGCGATAGCTGTTTTGAAAAGAGATTGGCAAGGCATATAGATGAGATTAAGTGGCTTTACATGGAGCTATATAACAATGGCTCGATGCTGGATGAGTTGACTCATCAAATGGAGCGTTTTTTCAAAGAGAGGAAAACGAGTCTTAAAGCCATTGATGAGAAAAGGGAAAAGGACTCTGAGTGGTATAAGCAAAATGACCTCCTAGGCATGATGCTCTATATAGATAATTTTGCCGGGAACATTAACGGGGTCAGGAAGAAGCTCAGGTATCTCGAAGATTGTAATGTGAATTACATTCACCTAATGCCTTTTTTGGACACAACTATGGGAAAATCTGATGGAGGATATGCCGTAAAGGATTTCCGGAAGGTCAGAGAGGACCTGGGGACGATGGAAGACCTGGAGAAATTGACAGAAGAGTGCCATGAAAAGGGCATTAATATTTGTATGGATTTCGTCATGAACCATACTTCCGAGGATCATGAATGGGCTAGAAAGGCAAAACAGGGAGACGGCGAATACATGAGCCGCTATTTCTTTTACAAAGACTTTGAAATCCCTGAAGAGTACGAAAAAACGGTACCGCAGGTGTTCCCAAGCACAGCCCCGGGGAATTTTACCTGGGTTCCGGAGATATCCCACCATGTATTGACGACCTTCTATCCCTATCAATGGGACTTGAACTATAAGAATCCCAGGGTATTCAACGAGATGATGTACAATTTCCTGTATTTAGCGAATAAGGGGATTGACATTATCCGAATAGATGCTGTTCCTTATATCTGGAAGGAGCTTCATACGACCAGTAGGAATCTCCCTCAAGTCCACACCATAGTACGCATGATGAGGATGATTAGCGAGATAGTCTGTCCGAGCGTGCTTCTTCTAGGAGAGGTGGTGATGGAACCTTCAAAAGTAGTTCCGTATTTTGGGACTTTGGAGAAGCCTGAGTGCCATATGCTCTACAATGTCACTACAATGGCAACGACCTGGCATACTGTAGCTACAAGGGACGTGAGCTTGCTTAAAAAGCAGTTGGATATAGTTAATGGCCTCCCAAAGGAATATGTTTTCTTGAATTATCTTCGCTGCCATGACGATATAGGATGGGGGCTGGACTTTGAGACTTTGAATCAGCAAGAGATAAAAGAGGTGCCCCATAAGAATTACCTGAATGCCTTCTTCCTTGGCAAAGAGGGATTCAGCAACAGCAGGGGGGAACTATATAATTATGACCCCGTGACTCAGGACGCCAGGCTATGCGGCACCACAGCCTCCCTTTGCGGCATTGAGAAGGCGCTTTTTGAGGGAAACCGTGAGCTTCTAAAAATGTCCGTTAGACTGGATGTTACCCTCCATGCCTATCTTTTCATGCAGTCCGGGATCCCGATCATATATAGCGGGGATGAGATTGGACAACTGAATGATTATACCTATAAGGAAGACCCTAATAAGGCAGATGATTCCAGGTATCTCCATAGGGGCAGGATGATTTGGGACAATGTGGAAAAAATCAGGGATTCAGGAAGCGTCGAGAATCAGATCTTTAACTCCTTATTGGAATTAGAAAAAATAAGGCGCAGCGAAAAGGCTTTTGAGACGGACGCGGATGCCTGGACCATGGAAACTGGTGACAAAGCAGTACTCTGCATGGGGCGCTATTATCAAGGTGATAAAATAATAGGAATATTCAACTTTAGCGAGATGGATAAAGAGGTAAATATTAATGGCCTGGAGGGAGATTTTAAGGACTTATTGACAAAGAATCCCATGAATGTCCCGTATGTCAAGATCCCGGGCTATGG
>JAGBNY010000005.1 GCA_017634175.1 Lachnospiraceae bacterium | reverse complement strand
TTCAAGATTTCGTAGGATTTTTCGTTGAGAGTGCGGGGCAGGGTGAGGGCGCATAGCGGGCTATGTAACCGAACCCTGTCTCGTGCTATCAACGAAAAAGACAAGAAATATGGACAGTTATTTATCTACAGATCCTAAGATCTTGAATCGAGCAAAAAAGTGAGAAACATTGATAAAGTAAAATTCAAGAAAGCAGTGTCCGTGGCTTTCATTGTCCTGCTTGTGCTCTCGATTGCAGGAATCCTGCTTTTTGCCCAATTCAAAAAGCAGGGTCAGCGGCTGCATTATAATGGGCGATATTTATTCGCAAAGGCATATGTCGAAGAAATCACCTTTGACGATACGGACTCGCTGGAATCGGACGACCCTCCCTATCAGGCAAAGCAGGAAATGAGGGTCCGCGTGCTGAATGGCTCCCACAGAGGGGAACTATTGAAGCTGCGCAATACTATCGAGGCAATAGATGTCTACAAGATTATTCTGAGGGCTAAGGACAAGGTGGTAATAAATTACACAGAGAATGACTCAGGCAAGATGACCTCGGCCCATGTCTATGAGCTTGTCAGAGAGGACGGGCTTTTGCTGCTCCTTGGAGTCTTTGTGTTATCGGTTCTTCTGGTATGCAGGATGAAGGGCTTCAAATCCCTGCTTACCCTGGTCCTTACTGCCATAATGATCATCTGTGGCTTGCTGCCGCTTTTGGCCGCGGGCTGCGAGCCGCTGTCCTGCAGCATCCTCGTCTGCTCGGTGACGATATCCGCATCCATCTTCTTCATAATCGGCATCAATAAAAAGTCCATCATTGCCTGCATCGGCACATTAGGGGGGATCCTCGTTTCCGCTCTGTGCGCCATCGCAATCGGGAGACTATGCAGGATCACAGGCCTTGCCGATACGGAGGCGCAAATGCTTGCCTATACCAATGGGGATCTGCACCTGGATTTTCAAAGCATACTTTTTGCTTCGATAATAATTGGGGCGCTAGGCGCCATCATGGACGTGAGCGTATCGATGGCTTCTTCGATGGAGGAGATACGGCGGGTGAATCCTGATATTAGCAAGAAGGAATTCATCAAAAGCGGCCTGAACGTGGGACGGGATATCATCGGCTCCATGTCCAATACGCTTATCCTGGCCTACATGGGAGGCGCGTTCGGCCTCGTGTTCCTGCTCTATGCCCAGAGGATGAGCATATGGAACATAGTCAACATGGAAATCGTTGCCAAGGAGATCATTACCGCTCTTGCGGGAAGCTTGGGGCTTGTCTGGACCGTGCCCTTCGTGATTCTGGTAGAAGCGTATGCGTTAGTGTGCGCTTCCGGGCGGAAGAGAGGATAGTATGGGGAATGTAGGAAGAAAGAAAAATCCGGCGAAAACGACTGCAACACGGAATACTTTTTTGATATGTCCGGGCAGGGCGGGATAAGACCGTAAGAACGGATATACGGGAGGAGAAGATGTTTTCCGCTGTGCTCCACCTGATGCTGGCGGCAGTGACCAGGTATGCGGTAGGGCTGGCGTATGTCCCTGAGAGCGGGTTTGACGCGATGGAAGAGCTGGAAACACTAAAAAGGGCGGTATTGAGGGAGTATATGACAAATCAAAAATGAGACCGGAGATTTGAACGGACTGCGAGAATATATTTGTGGGAGAATAAAATATAGTAAACGACATTAGTAATTGCTGTTTCCAGAGCTGCAAATACTTTGCTCGTGGCATTTGTAGCTTCGGAAAGTACAATTACTTTTGTCGTTTACTATAACTTGAAGAAAATGCGATTTTGAGGTAAATCAGCTTAAAAGAAAATGCGATTTTGAGGATAAATTGAACTCAAGATTATGCGAAGGGGATTTGGGGGAGCGATTATGCGGAAAATATATGATTAGCATCTTGTTTGAGATCACATAGAAGCGGCGTAGTCGATACTGCATGACTACGCCGATCCTTTATCAGAAGACCACCTGGTCCCTGCCGGACTCTTTTCCGAGATAGAGCTTCTTATCCGCATCATCAATCGAGTGCTCGATGGTTTCTGTGTGATTGTATTCCTCTAAGCCGAAAGTCATGGTGCATTTGATGATGGTGTCATTATGATTGAATTCCGATTGCTTGATCTCGTTTCGAAGCTCTTCCAAGATCATGACTGCCTCGTCCCCGTTTATCCCAAGGAATACGAAGAGGAACTCTTCGCCTCCCCACCTCGCGACATGGCCATAGCCCTCCATCTTTTTCTTGAAGATGGCAGCCACGCTCTTCAGGACTAAGTCGCCCGCCTCGTGACCGTAGGTGTCGTTAATTTTCTTGAAGAAATCAATGTCCCCGATGGCGAAATTGATGAAATTCCCATAAGATTCGGGACCGGCCTTTATCATGGAATCTAATTCTGATTCAATGGCCCTCCTGTTCAAAAGACCCGTGAGAGGGTCAACACTGGCGAGATGCTCGATTTTCTTATTATAATTAATGAGCTTCCTCTCCATCTCGACGCTGTCCTTGCTGAAAAGAGTGATCAGAGAGAAGCTGCGGGTGACAGCCGTGAAAGTCGATATAATATGGAGACAGGAAATCTCGATATCGGAGAGGCGGATCATTGGCTGAAAAAATTTTGTGAAAAAGAAAAAACAAATCTCTATAAGAATAATCGATCCCGTAAAGATGAAAGTCCTTGGAGGGACGAGTCCGCCAATCAGGAGCATCATTATGAGGACTGAGTATAGGATTTGTTGGAAACCGCAGTTCCACCCGAATAGGAGAATATACAGGAAAATCTCAAAAACTGAGACACAGGCCATGTAGTATATAGCGGCCTTGGTAGTCCTCCGATAGGTCAGCCAGAATGATACGGCGTGTGAGGCAAGAAAAAGGAAGGCGAGACGGATTTCAATCGGTCTGTTGAAAATGGTAAAAAGGATGATATGACAAAGAAAGCAGACACACATAATGATTGAGGAAAACCTCAGCATGACGGCCGCTTTCTTTGTTTCGTTCTCGTTATCTACATCCTTTAACAGAATGTCCTTAATCTTGGAAATAAAATTCATATATATGACCAAAAAATAAGACTCTAGAGGATAAATGTATGTATAATGATAACATTTTACAAGGCGATATTCAACTACAGCATATGGGCTGACCTCGTCCTTTTTTTACATATATAGGTTGCAGAATTAAAATCTTGACTTTTTTGGAAAACGTGTTTATCATAAAACAGATTTATTGTGCTTATAACCGCATGGGTGGCAATTTCGGAATAATGAGGAGGGATTATGAAAACCATAAGAATTTCTTTGAATTCTATTGACAGGGTGAAGTCTTTTGTGAATGAAATCACAAAGTTCGACTATGATTTCGATCTCGTCTCTGGCAGATATGTGATAGATGCGAAATCAATAATGGGGATTTTCAGTTTGGATCTCTCAAAGCCAATAGACTTGAATATCCATGCTGAGGATCATATGGATGAGGTTCTTGAGGCATTGAAGCCTTATGAGATACAGGAATGATTCTAAATCGGGCGGTGTTCTAAACCGCCCGAAGTCTTATGCGCTGTTTGGCATAGTGAGGTTTATACGTTATTTGGGATTTTTAATCTTCGCAGTTTCTGAGTACGCTGTCTGCAGCCCGGGGATTGGGTCAGCGACTGCTATGAAAGTCCCGGTCAGGTCGTATACATACATTCCATAGGACTTCCACTCTCGTATGCTGGGACTATTGATTACATATATTGTCCTGTGGTCGGGATTTCCGCTCTTCACTTTCTCGTGTTCTTTTTTGAAATTCTCATTTATCAGCGAATCTATGTCTCTTGCAAAATAATACCTGTTTACAGTCAGGCCGTGCTTTACGGCGAAAAAGGCTATCTTTTGCATTTCCATCATATCTATCTCATCTTCGACTATCCTGTCATAATTATCAATCACAGAAATCAACCTGTTATTGTTGAGGTCGAATTCCCTGCTTGGATCCGAATATTCCTCTGTTGTAGTTTTGCGCAGCTCGTAAAGATTCGGAGACAGTTCATAGAGCTGGATGAAGGCGCAGAGAGAAAGCAGGAGGACTGCGAATGTCTCTTTTAGGTGCCGATTGACAGCGTAGATGGCCAGTGACTCTATGATAAAGGCCGAAATCCAAATGAACCTGCCGTTCGAGCGGAATATCCCTAAAAGCTTATTCAAGAATCCGGGATAAGGGATGTGCAGGATGAGCCTGCCGTTGAAGGTCAGATTCGGGAAAGCGGATAAAATAATGAAAAAAAGGGCTGTCCCGATCAAGAGACAGATTCTTTTTCTTGAGAGAGGGGGACAGGACGCAATTTCCGAGCTGTCACGGAAAGCAAAGTTAAGGAAGCTTGATTTGGTTCTGGCTTTAAGTGAAACCAGTGCCGACAAGGCAATGAAGATAAGCATGCCGACTCCCAGGTAACAGAAGCCCTCATATTGCTGTTCGTGAAACAGTGGCAGAGAAGGGAGAAGAGCCTTGAATTCATGAGGGTTGAAAAAGGAATTCAAGTTGCTGCTGAAGCCTCCAAGACCATAAGCGGCGCTCACCTGTCCCTCTAATGCCCCTTCGAGATAGAGCCCCGCAAATGAGGAAGACGCAAAGACAATCAGATTCAAGAGGGGGGACAGTAGGGTGGTCTTTAGGTGGGCAAATGAATGGGGCCTGGGCTTTCCGCAGCGCGTTGCTGAATAATCCTGAAGCAGCCTTTCAGCCTCCTTTATGATGAGGATAGCGGCGGCGACAGCCCAAAGGTAAGGATGAATGGTTATTGACGAAAAGCCAAGTAAGGCCCACAATAGAGACTTATTCGAGTGCTTTTTGAGGTACTTTGAAGCGGCAGGATCGGCGGCAGCTTCTGCGTCTGAAATATGGGTCGCGTTCTCATCGCTGGAAAGCCATAGCCATAGAGGGAGGACAATTATCCATTGAGCGGTGAGGGAGGTGTGGTAAAACATCCTCTGAAGCATTGGGTAATTCAAGGTGAGAGGAAAACAGGCGCAGATTGAAAGATAGGGATTCTTTGTGAGGGAAAAGGTGAGCAGCGCAAAGAAGCCCCCCGTCAAGCTAAAGGACAGGAAGCCGAAGAAGCCCAGGTATTGAAATGTTTCCGGCAAGAGTCCGCTGAAAAGCTTAAAAAAACAGGCGAAGAGGGGGATTGAATCGCTCCAAAGTACGGACATTTGGAAAGGATGGGACAAATTGTCCGCAAGCCCCGGCGGGAAAAACCAGGGCGAAACCCTGTAGGCGCACCAGCCCACATAGTGCTGCCTTATGTCCGGGTCATGAAGCGAAAAAATCCAATTATCATAGGTGAAATCAATGACCCTTGTCCCGTAGGTCAGGATGAAGAGCAGGGCTCCTATGAAGAAGCCCGAAAAAAAGAGCATGCCCTCCTTAAAAGAATCAGACTCCAATAGATAGTACCTCGTCTTTGTCAAGAGCAGTTTCAATGAGTTCATCAATTTTCTCGTTTAAGTTCTGTTCATGAAGCTTGATTATGTTGAGATTCGGCTTCGTGACGGGGTGTTTAGCGACAAAGATGGTACAGCAATCCTCATAGGGAAGGATTGAAGTCTCATAAGTGCCGATTTCCTCGGATTTATCCACTATCTCCTGCTTGTCAAAGGCGATGAGAGGCCGATAGACAGGCATTGTGCAGGCCTCGTCTGTGGTAAAGAGGCTTTTCAGAGTCTGGCTTGCGACCTGTCCAATGGACTCGCCGGTGACAAGTCCCAGGCAGCCGTTTGCCCTGGCTATCCTCTCGGCTATCTTCATCATGAAGCGGCGCATTATTATGGTTAGCTCATCATGAGGGCATTTGTCATAGATATAGAGCTGAATATCCGTGAAATTGATGATGTGGAGATTTATTTTTCCTGAATAATCGGAAAGGATCCGCGCTAAGTCCTTGACCTTTTGAAGAGCCCTGTCAGAAGTATAGGGAGGGGCATTGAAATAGACGCAGTCCAATTCAACTCCCCTTTTCGAAATCATGTACCCGGCAACGGGAGAGTCTATGCCGCCGGAAAGAAGGAGCAAGGCCCTTCCATTGGTCCCAAGCGGAAGTCCCCCAGTCCCCTTGATTCCCTTGGAATAAACATAGATTGAGTCCCTTATATCAATCTTGAAATAGATATCAGGATTGTGGACATCGACTCGCATTTCCGGGAAGGCTTCCAGGATAGCTTCGCCCACAGAGGCGTTTATTTCCATTGAATGGATGGGATAGCTTTTATTCCCTCTTCTCGCATTCACCTTGAAGGTGATTTTCTTGTCAGGGAAATTCTCATCAATATGACGAAGGACGGTACTCTTGATATCATCGAGGGTCATTCCTGGCACAGTTTCCGCCGGGCATATTTCTACGATGCCAAAGACCTTCTTCAGCTTGACCAGGGTCTCATCGTATTCAATCTCATTCAAGGGACTATCAGTGGTAACAAGGATGCGTCCGTCTATACGTACAACATCGAAGGCTCTGTCTAAGGGCTCTAGGACGCGTTTAATCTGGAAAACAAGAGCGTCCTCGAATTTGAAACGGTTTTTCCCCTTTACGCCGATTTCTCCGTACTTGATTAAAAATGCGCTGAACATTAAAGCCTCCTGTATTTCCTTAAAGAGGGAATGATTTCTCTTAGAGCTTTGACAGTAGTCTCTATCTCGTCTTTTGTATTTTCTATGCTGAAGCTGAAACGCAGAGTAGAGTCCAAATCGTCCCCCCTTAGACCAATGGCTAATAAGGTGTCTGAATGGGACATTTTATGGGAAGAGCAGGCGGATCCTGCAGAAACATAGATGCTTTTTTCTTCGAGGGCGTGAAGAAGGACTTCCGATCTCACTCCGTCCACGGTAAGAGACACAATATGAGGGGCAGCCAAAGAGGTGTCAATAGGACCATTTATCTTTGTGCCCTCTATTTGGGTCACTTTCTCTATAAATAAATTTCGCAGTTCTTCCAGTTTTGAAGGGGCGTTTCGAAGCTTTTCCTGATAAATAAGGGCTGCCTTGGCAAAGCCTGCGATGCCAGGGACATTCTCGGTACCTGATCTGAAGCCCTCCTGCTGACCTCCGCCATAGATAAGGGGGAGGATGTTTTTGGCTCGCTCTGAGCGGTAAAACAGCCCTACTCCTTTAGGACCGTGAATCTTATGGGAGCTTACTGACAGGAGATCCACGCCGGCCCTGCCGGGGAAAAGATTCAATTTTCCAAAGCCTTGGACATCATCCACATGGAAAAGAGTCGTGGGGCACATGCTGTGTATAAGGTTCGCGGCTTCACTTATAGGCTCGATGGTGCCGATTTCGTTATTCACGTGCATTATGGAGACGAGCAGGGGCTCTCTATCCTTCATGAATTGTTCCAGCTCACCTAAATCTATGAAGCCATCCCTATTCACATGGAGCGTATCGATTTTCCAGCCCCTTTCGACATATTGCCTGATTGGCTCAGAAACTGAGGGGTGTTCTATGCTTGACAGGATAAAGTGCTTATGTCTGCCGCCATACTTCAGGGCAGAGCCGAAAACAGCGGTGTTGTTGCTCTCGGTGCCGCCTGAGGTAAAGAAGATTTGAGAAGGGTCGCATTTTAAGAGCTTTGCGAAAATTTCCCTTGATTCCTTCAAGGTTCTTTCGGCCTCGAAGCCCAGCCTGTGCATACTGGAGGGATTTCCGTACTGGTTTATCATTGCATCTTGGACTGCGGCTGCAGCTTCATCGAAGACGCGGGTGGTTGCGGCGTTGTCCAGATAGATAGGGTGGTTAATCATAAGTCAAGTCTCGAATTTATACATTAGCCAAGAGAGAAGCACAATCCCGGCAGTCTCTGTCCTTAGAATGCGCCTCCCGAGTGTTATGGGTTCAAATGCGGCTGATTTTGCTGCTGTAATCTCGCTCTCTGAAAACCCGCCCTCGGGTCCTATGAAGATGGCGAGGGAAGAGCCTTCGGAAATATTGTCTATCACTTCTCTGGTATGAGTGAATCCCTTTGATAGTTCGTAGGGGATGAGCCTGGAATCAAAATCCTTTGCATAGGATAATGCTTCGCGGAACGAAAGAGGGGATTCGATTTCAGGGATGATGGTTCTTTTGCATTGTTTTGCGGCCGCATCAGCGATTTTCTGCCATCTCAAGGCCTTTTTGCGGGATTTATCAGGGTCCGGCCTGGACATGGATCTTTCGCAAAGCACGGGGACTATTCTTTTGATCCCGAGTTCAGTGGATTTTTGTATGATGAAATCCATTTTATCGGATTTTGGAAGCCCTTGGAATAGGGTGACTTCAATGGGGAGTTCCCGACCCTCTCGATCCATATCAAGAATTTTTAGAATTGCGCTGGAAGCATTCAAGCCTTCGATTTCACAGAGATAGGTGATTTGTTCGGCCGAATCGACCGCAGTAACCCTGTCTCCCGTCCTTAGCCTGAGCACATCTCTCAGGTGGTGCAGGTCCTCTCCAACTATCTTTAGCGAAGCCCCCTCGATTTGATTTGCTGTGACAAAAAATTGATTCATATCTGGGATCATGAGTACTATTCACAGTCGTTAAACTCGAGCATTTCTGCGCCGTCTTTTGGTGCAAAAAATGCGAGGTTTTAAGCGATTCGGCCTTGCGCAAAGCGCAGCACTCATGGCTGAATCGCCGTTACTATTCACGGTCTGCTTTTTTAACCGTGAATAGTAACAAATTATGGCATTTGCCCGGTGGTATGTCAAACGGATGATGATTATTGAACCCTTTAATTTAATGGACAGCGGGAAGCCGGGCATTAAGATTCTGGGATGGACGAGTTTCGTTGTGTGAATGGGTATAAAGGAGTATAATTATTCGATATTTTTTGAAAGGGATCGGGAAGTTGATAAATGAGTTCGATAATAGCTATCACGAATCAAAAGGGCGGGGTCGGGAAGACTACGACGGCAATTAATCTTTCTGCCTGCCTGGCTGAGGCTGGCAAGAAGGTGCTTTTGGTAGACTGCGATCCGCAGGCGAACGCCACCAGTGGGCTGGGATTAAATAAGAATGAGCGACGAGATACAACATACGAGATGTTTTTGGGTTATAAGTCCGTTGTTGAGTGCATAATCAAAGATGTAGTCCCGGGAATGAGCCTCATCCCTTCGAGGGTTGGGCTTTCGGCAGTGGAGGTTGAATTAGTCAATAAAGCCAGGAAGGATTATCTTCTGTCCGATTCTTTGGACTGGGTGAAAAATAGATATGATTATATTATTTTGGACTGTCCTCCAGCCTTGACGCTTCTTACCGTGAATGCGCTTACAGCGGCGGACAGCTTAATCATACCTATCCAATGCGAATACTATGCCTTGGAAGGTTTTACCCTGATTGATGACACAGTGAAGCGCGTGAAAAGCGGCCTTAATCCCAGGCTCAGGCTCGAGGGGGTAGTGTTTACGATGTACGATTCAAGGACCAATCTGTCCCAGGATGTTGTTAATAATGTTAAAGAGCATCTGTCCCCGGATATTTTTGATGTCAAGATTCCTAGGAATATCAAGCTGGCGGAAGCCCCGGGCTATGGAAAGCCTATTACAGTCTACGACAAAAAATCTCCCGGGGCGGAAGCCTACAGGAAGCTGGCGAAGATAATCATTTCCAGGAGGGGAGGCTGATGGCTAGAAAGGGAGGCCTTGGAAGGGGCATAGAAGCGCTTATCCCCACAGGCATGATCTCTGTGGATCCCAATAATGCAGAAATTTCAGAGGATGGAGCTGAAAATGTGATTTACGTAAAAATATCCAAGGTTGTGCCCGACCCGGAACAGCCCAGAAAGAATTTCAGGGAAGAAGAATTGCAGGACTTGTCGGATTCTATCAAGTCCCACGGGATAATCCAGCCCATACTGGTCGAAAAAAAGGACAATTATTATGAGATAGTGACCGGGGAAAGACGGTGGAGAGCCGCAAAGCAGGCGGGGCTTACCGAGATTCCCGTGATAGTCCGAGAGTTCACAAAAAAGGACAAGATGGAGATTCAGCTTATAGAGAACCTGCAGAGGGAAAAGCTGAATCCCCTGGAAGAGGCCGAAGGCTATAAGCGGCTTCTTTCTGAGTTTGACATGACTCAGGAAGAATTAGCGGTGAATATAGGAAAGAGCCGCACGGTCATTACGAACACGATGAGGCTTCTGCATCTCGATGAGAGGGCGAGACATAAGCTCATCGAGGGAAAAATTTCAGCGGGCCATGCGAGGGCGCTCCTTTCTTTGGACTCTCTTGACAAACAGGCAGAACTGGCAGAAAAGATTGAGAACGACAGGCTTTCCGTAAGAGATGTTGAACGCTTGGTGAAGAGAATCAACGAAAAGCCGAAGGAGAAGCCCAAAGATTCGGGATTTGAAAGGGACTTGGACAGCGTTTCTTCGCAAAACGGTGAAGAGCAAAAACCATTGAATCAGGCATATGAATTGGTCTATAAAGACCTGGAAGACCAGCTTAAGGGCAGGCTTTCGTGCTTGGTGAGGATCCTGCCAAAGGACGGAGAAAAGGGCAGGGTCGAGATCGACTATAATTCAGTTGAAGAATTGGAAACCATAGTCCGTACAATCATGGGATAGAGAATGAATAGTGATATTTTTAATTATTTAGGCATAGGGTGGGTAGATCCGGCTGTCATATTCATCTTTATGATAGTGTTCCTCGTGATTCTGCTGGCTTTGTTGATTTCAGCCTATAGGCGAATGAAGGAGCTTGAAAAGAGGTTGGAGGGCTTCTTCGAGGGCAAGGACGCGCGCAGCCTTGAAAGCGAGATCAAGAACCTTTTTGGGGACATAAGGAGTCTCAAGAAAGCTGGAAAGGACGCTGAGGAAAACATCAAGACGCTTTTCATAAAATCGGAGAGAAGTATCCAGAAATTAGGACTCATAAAGTACGATGCTTTCAGAGAGATGGGAGGAAGCCTGAGCTTTGCGCTTTGTCTCTTGAATGAGACAGACAGTGGGTTCGTGATGAATTCTGTACACTCATCGAGTGGGAGCTACGTGTATATAAAAGAGATTTTGGATGGCAAATCCAAGATAGAGCTTGGGAATGAGGAGCAGGCTGCCCTGAACATGGCTCTTACCGGAGCCGCCAACCTCGAATATAGCGGGGAGTGGGATAGTGAGTTGGGCAGCGAAGACACCCCTGCAACTACTGCCACCCCTGTTTGGAAAAAAACCGGCAGCTCGAGGAAAAGAGAGGCGGATAAAGATTCGGAAAACGGACTCTTTAATAAGGTTGAGAAGCAATCAGACATATCAGAATCGGTAGATGAAGATGAGGACGATGGCTTCGTTGATTTGAATGATTTGGATTTGGAGTGAAGCGTTAAATGCACGAATATTTGAGGGCGATAGGCTTTAGCGACCTGAATAAGAGAAGTGAATTGAAGAAAATACTGGAATCAGTCCTTCAGGAACCTACTGAAAAACAATATGTGTCCCTTTCGGACGACAGTATCGCAGTAGAGTACAGGAAGGAATTCTTGGATTCTATCGGGATAACGGTCTGCGGGGAATACTCTGATGACGTGGAATTCGAATATGAATACTATTATCCGTACTTCAAAAGCCTTTCCCTAAGCTCATCTGAGGATATTTCTATTGAGAGGCGCATAGATAAGGATTCTTTCGAGGGTGTCTGCGATGATTTCAGAGTCGGGATGTCGATCATATTCTATCTGAACAATAGAATGGACTACATGAAGCGGATGAATGATCCAAATTTCTCGTGGTCGAATTTATCTGTGAATCTTTCGGGACTTTCAATAGAGGGGAACATAGTGCTTCCGCTGCAGAAGGACCCGCAAGAAGAATACATATTAAAGGAAAACGAGAAAAACAGATCCGAGCTTCTTGCCGCCGCTATGGACGGGGATGAGGATGCGATGGAGAATCTGACTCTCGATGACATAGATACCTACGCCGCAATATCGGAAAAGATTCATGAGACGGACATATTCACGATTGTCGATACATATTTCATGCCATACGGGATAGAATGTGACGTTTATTCCATTATGGGAGAAATAATAGAGTACAGGGATATTACAAATAAATTGACAAAGGAAGAAATATGTATTATAGTACTCTCTTGTAACGATTTGATATTGGAAGTGTGTATTAATAAGAAAGACCTCGTTGGGGAGCCGGCTCCTCATAGAAGATTTAAAGGCATAATATGGCTTCAGGGCTTGATTAATTTTGCTGGTTGAATATTTAGGTTATCCTATTATTGCATGAGTCCATTCAAGAAACGAGGTACGTCCATGTAGCTCAGCAGGATAGAGCGACCGCCTCCTAAGCGGTAGGTCGGAGGTTCGAATCCCCTCATGGACGCTAATTTGCCGCAAAATCATGGCTTGGTTTTGCGGTTTTTTTTTCGGAAAAGTAAGTAAGAGGGGTCTTGTCGGTGGCTATTCAGAATCTGAAGGGTTCTGAATAGTTACTCTTATTGCGATATGGGAGGGAAAAATGGCTTGGAATGGGGATGGTCAGGGAAATTTCAATTCACAAGAGTCTAACAGATGGGACAGAATGCCGCAGGGCATGAGAAAAGAAGAGCTTCCAATGGACTCTGCTGGAGATGATTATATCAATTCTATGATGGGAAACAGAAATCCATCAGATGGCAAGAGGCAGGGTTATGAGACCGATGGCGGGTATCATAAGGAAGCCTCCATTTTTTCGGATTCCTACAATGGTGGATACCAGGGAATTCAGGATGGACGGAATGGTTATATGGCTTCCGATCCACAGGCAGCGCCTCTTCAGGGCATGCCGCCCCAGCAACAGGGGATGCCCCAGCAACAGGGGATGCCCCAGCAGCAGGGGATGCCTGAGCAGCAAGGCAGGCTGCAAAAACCGCAGGGAATGTCCCAGATGCCGCCCCAGAACCCTTATCCGCAAAATAATTATGCCCCAAATGGCTATAATTCGGGTCTAAATCAGGCACAAAGTCCAAATCCAGAAGAATCCAATCAACGGGACGGATGGGAGAGCTATAGATCCGGAGAAAAGAAGGCGAAGAACGCACTTGACTTTTCATCTGATTCGGGCTGGGAAGACGCTGTAAAGTCCTTGACTGGGGAGACTAAGACATCAGAAATTTCTTTCGAAAAGGGAGTTCCGTCCGGAATGTCCTATCCTGGGGATTCATCCGGGAGGAGCGGGGATTTCGGCAAACCATATGCGGAAGATGCGGCGGTGAAAAAACCGGATTTTGGGATGCCATATCAAGGGGGACAGCCTGAGAATAAGCCGGATTTTGGCTCGCCGTATGCGGGAAATCAAGCGGATGGCAAGAGTGATTTAGGGTCATCGTATCCCGGAAGCCAGGCGAGCAGCAAACCAGATTTTGGTTCTCCATATGGGGGAAGCCAGCCTGAGAACAGACCGGATTTTGGGACACCGTATGGAGGTGGCCAGCCTGAGAATAAGCCTGACTTCGGGATGCCGTATGGAGGTGGCCAGCCGGAGAGTAAGCCGGATTT
>JAGBNY010000050.1 GCA_017634175.1 Lachnospiraceae bacterium | reverse complement strand
TTTTGGCTATAAGGAAATTGAGACGCCCAGCTTTGAATATTTTGATGTATATGCCCAGGATATGGACATGGCTCCATCCCGGGAGATATATAAGTTTTTTGATAACGAGAATATGACTCTGGCCCTGAGGCCCGATTTCACTCCTGGAGTCTGCAGGACGGTATCGAATTATTTTATGGATTCTCCAAGACCGATTCGCCTCACATATAGCGGACAGACCTTTTCTAATCGCTCGGACCTACAGGGGAAATTGAAGGAAGTCACGGAGGTTGGGGCTGAATGCATTGGTGAGCCCGGGGCAGAGGCCGATGCGGAGATAATCGGACTCTCAAATGAGGTCCTTCTGTCGTCCGGTCTAAGTGACTTTCAAATAACGGTAGGAAATGTGGGCTTCTTTCAAGGGATAGTTGAGGCAGCGGAAATCTCTGAAGAGGAGAAGACCATTCTGAATGAGAATATCAGGCGAAAGAATTATTTTGGCTTGTTGGATACGATTGAGGACTTGAATATAAGCCAGGAAGAAAAGAAGGCTCTGTCCTCGTTCTCGGACTTTGTTGGAGGATTTGAGGTCCTGGAAGAAGCTCAGAAAGTGCTTTCGGAATTGCCAAATAATGAAAAAAGCCTTGGGGCAATTAATAGGCTGAAGGAAGTGTACGAACTTCTGTCATTTTATGGGGCGGAGGATGCTGTGACCTTCGATCTCGGGATGCTGAGTCGAAGGAATTATTACACGGGGCTCATTTTCAGGGCCTACGCCTTCGGGAGCGGGGAGGCAATCCTGACGGGTGGACGATACGATGGACTTTTGAAACTGTTTGGGCAGGATGCGGCTGCGGTGGGCTTCACCGTGGTGCTGGATAGGCTTTTGTCCACTCTTCATGCACAACATGTCCCAATTGAGACAAAAGCCCAACTTACGCTGATTATCTATGATGGAAGCCCTGAAGAATATAAAATTGCCCTTAAAACGGCTCTGAGGCTCAGGAGAGAGGGGCGCAGAACGGAGATTCTCCGGGCAAAGGATGGGACAAAAGATTATTTTAGGGAAAAATATGGCTTAAATGCTGAAATCATGCGCATAGGCAATTAGGAAGATTGATGAGATATTTGACCATAGCCCTTACAAAGGGCAGACTTGCGGATAAGACTTTAGAAATCCTGGAAAAGGTGGGTATCACCTGCGATGAGATAACGGAGAAAGGCACGAGAAAACTGATTTTCGTGAATGAGGACTTGAAGCTCAAGTTCTTCCTGGCGAAGGGTCCGGATGTGCCGACCTATGTGGAATATGGGGCTGCGGACCTGGGAGTGACAGGCAAGGATATAATAATGGAGGAGAACCGGAATATCTTCGAGGTCCTGGACTTGGGGATAGGAAAGTGCAGGATGTGCGTCTGCGGCACGGATCAGGCACGGCAACTCCTTAGGGGCCATGAGATGATGAGGGTATCCACTAAGTACCCAAGGATCACCCGGGACTATTTCCACAATATGCAGCATAGGAGCGTGGATATAATCAAGCTGAACGGCTCGATTGAATTGGCGCCGATCGTGGGGCTCTCAGATGTGATAGTGGACATCGTGGAGACGGGAGCCACCTTGAAAGAGAACGGTCTTACGGTCCTTGAAGAGGTCTGTAAAATTTCTGCGCGTTTGGTGGTGAACCAGGTCTCAATGAGGCTCGAATCGGACAGGATAAGAGATATAATTAGAAGGCTGAGGGATCTCAATGCTTAAAATAATCGAAATAAATGAAGACAGTAAACGGGACTTATTGAGCTTGCTTTCAAGGCGTTCCCCTTCATCCTTGACTGAATACGAAGAAAAGGTCAATGAAATCCTTGAAGATGTCAAAAATAGAGGAGATCAGGCAGTTTTCGACTATGCGAAGAGGTTTGACAAGTGCGAGCTGAATCAATCCAATTTCAAGGTTACGGAAGATGAGATTGAGACGGCTAAGAAAATGGCAGGCGAAGAGCTTCTTCGGGTGATGAGAGCCTCTATGCAGAATATTCGGGCTTTTCATGAGAGGCAGAAGAGACAGAGCTTCTTTAACGCCGAGGGTGGAATGATTTTGGGCGTAAAGGTAACTCCCCTTAAAAGGGTCGGGGTCTATGTGCCTGGGGGGAAGGCGGCTTATCCATCCTCAGTCCTAATGAACGTAGTCCCGGCTCAGGCAGCGGGAGTTGAAGAGATCGTTATGACCACTCCGGCGGACTCAGATGGAAAGGTGAATCCTAATGTACTGGCAGCCGCCTCACTCTTGGGTGTAAGTGAGATATATAAGACCGGCGGGGCTCAGGCCATAGGGGCGCTTGCCTTTGGTACAGAGTCCATAAAAAAGGTCCAAAAAATTGTGGGTCCAGGCAATGTCTATGTGGCTCTCGCAAAGAGGGCGGTCTATGGCCACGTTTCCATCGATTCAATAGCGGGTCCCTCGGAAATCATGGTTTTAGCGGATGATCAGGCGGATCCCAGATTCGTGGCCGCAGATCTCCTAAGCCAGGCAGAGCATGATGAAATGGCCTCATGCATCCTCGTAACGACCGACAGAAGCCTTGCGGACAGGGTAAATGAGGAAATAGCTGGATTTTTACCGAAGCTGGAAAGACGTGCTATTATTGAGAAATCCTTGGAAAACTATGGCTTTGCATTGATAGCGAAGGATGAAGAAGAGGCCATAGGCTTAGTCGATGAAGTAGCATCGGAACACTTAGAAATCATGACAAGAGACCCTTGGGAGACGATGTCTAAGGTCCATAATGCGGGCGCAATTTTCATCGGTCCCTATTCTTCTGAGCCCCTTGGAGATTATTTTGCCGGTCCCAACCATGTGCTTCCTACTAATGGGACAGCTAAGTTTTTCTCTCCGCTTTCTGTAGATGATTTCATCAAGAAATCTTCGATTATTTCATATTCTAAGGACGCGCTGCATAAGGTGCATGGGGACATAGAGGCTTTTGCGGTTTCGGAAGGCCTTACGGCTCATGCTAATTCGATTAAGGTGAGATTTGATGAGGAAGGGTGAATTTCATAGAAAGACCGGCGAAACGGACATAAAAGTGGAGATTGACCTGGATGGCAGGGGGGAAACTCAGATTTCAACCGGAATAGGCTTCTTCGATCATATGCTGACAGGCTTCGGACGGCATGGCTTTTTTGATCTGAGGGTTGAGGCGAAGGGAGACCTTGAAGTCGATTCGCATCATACTGTCGAGGATACGGGCATAGTGCTTGGCACAGCCATAAAAGAAGCGCTGGGGGATAAGAAAGGGATAAAGAGATTCGGCTTCTTCATCCTGCCCATGGATGAGGCCTTGGTGCTGGTGAGCCTGGATCTCTCTGGCAGGCCTTATCTAGTCTACGAGGCAGAGTACAAAAGCGAAAAAATCGGGACTTTAGATACTCAGCTAATAAGGGAATTTTTCTATGCGCTTTCCTATAGCGCGGGAATGAATATCCATATAAAGGTCCTCTCGGGCATGAACGATCATCATATTGCGGAAGCGACATTCAAGTCCTTTGCGAAGGCCTTGGATCAGGCGACTGGCTTCGATGACAGGAATCCCGATATTTTGTCTACAAAGGGGAGTTTGTGATTTTATGGAATATAAGAAGATTTTGCCATGCATCTACCTATATAATGGAAAGGGCTATACCTGGTTCAAGGGCAGAAAGAGGGTTGAAGAGGATCCTGTAAAGATTGCTGAAAAATTCGCCAATTATGGCGCGGATGGAGTGCTTGTCTTCGACCTGTCTCAGGACGATGAGGGTCATAACGTGGATTTATCCGTGATTAAAAAAATCTGTCAGGCAGTGGACATTCCTGTCACAGGTGCCGGAAACGTGAAGCGGCTCGAGGACATAAAGAAGCTGCTCTATGCGGGGTGCAGAAGGGCTTGTCTCAATTTTTCAAAGAAATCCAATGTGGAGCTTACTGAGGAAGTCGGGAAGAGATTTGGGAGGGACCATATTGGAGCCTGCGTAAATTCCTTGGATCAACTGCAAAAGAATGAGATCATACTGAAGAACTATGTGAGCGAGATACTCTTGATTGATTTCACTGATGTCAGGGAAGCTGCTGAGTGGGTGAAAATGAGCTGCAGCCACAATGCGAATCCGGTCTCGATGGATGTGGTTCCTGTGATGCGGAGCCGTTCCTTTCATGAATTAGCGGCGGACCTAAGGGCGAATGCAGTGTCAGGGATAGCGGGAGGCGACTTGAATACCCAATATATGGATTTCATGTCCTTCAAGAGGCAGTGCAAGAGCTTAGGAATACCGATGAATACCTACGAGAGTTCCATTTCCTGGTCGGAATTCAAAACAAACGAGGATGGACTAGTCCCTGTAATAGTACAGGACTATAAGACCGATGAAGTGCTAATGCTCGCCTACATGAATGAAGAGTCCTTTAATCGCACCATCGATACCGGCCTCATGAATTATTGGTCTAGGAGCAGGGGGGAGCTGTGGCAGAAGGGCGATACCAGCGGCCACTATCAATACGTGAAGAGCCTTACAGCGGACTGCGATACCGATACCATCCTGGCAAAGGTGCTTCAGGTGGGCGCTGCCTGCCATACCGGGGCACATTCCTGCTTCTTCAGGGAGATGGTTAAGAAGGAGTACCCAAGCGCGAATCCACTAAAGGTCTTTGAGGATGAATACAAGATCATAGTGAACAGGAAAGAGCATCCAAAGGATGGGTCTTATACGAATTATCTCTTTGACAAGGGCATCGACAAGATCTTGAAGAAGATGGGAGAGGAATGTACCGAGGTTATCATTGCCGCCAAGAACCCGGACCCGGAGGAGCTTAAATATGAACTCGCAGACTGGCTCTACCATGCAATGGTCTTAATGGTAGAGAAGGGTGTTACTTGGGACGATATTACTAGTGAGATTACCAGCAGATGAAAAAGGAAAGAAAGTTGGCATTATCTTTCAGGCAGCTACTGACAATTGATAAGCCCGAAAGGTATCTTGGAAATGAGATAAATGCCATATATAAGGACGCTGACAAGGTTCGGCTTCGTTTTGCGCTATGTTTTCCGGATGTCTATGAGATAGGGATGTCGCACCTTGGAATACAGATCCTCTATGATATGTTCAATAAGCGGGACGATGTCTGGTGTGAGAGAGTATATTCCCCTTGGGTGGATATGGACGAGCTCATGCGAAAGGCGGAAGTTCCGCTTTTCGCTTTGGAGTCGCAGGATGAAATACGGGACTTTGATTTTCTGGGGATTACCCTCCAATATGAGATGTGCTATACGAATGTGCTCCAGATATTGGACTTGTCCCGCATACCGATTTATGCGGATCAACGGAGCGAAAAAGATCCTATAGTCATTGGCGGGGGCCCATGCGCCTATAATCCTGAGCCTATTGCCGATTTCTTCGATTTATTTTACATCGGGGAAGGGGAGGCGGTATATGACGAGCTTTTCAACGAGTATTTAAGAGTGAAGGAGAGCGGCGGCAGCAGAAGGGACTTCCTCATTGCTGCGGCTAATATTGAGGGCATATATGCTCCTTCTCTTTATGAAGCAAAGTATGGACTCGATGGAAGAATTAGCTCGTTTTCTTCAAAAATTGAGGGTGTACCGATAAAAGTAAAAAAGGTTATAGCTACGGACTTAGATAAAGCCCCATATCCGGAAAAGCCTTTAGTGCCCTATATTCAGGTCACGCAGGACAGGGCGGTGCTGGAAGTAATGAGGGGATGCATAAGGGGGTGCAGATTCTGTCAGGCAGGGCAGATTTATAAGCCCGTGCGGCAGAGAAGCCTGGACTTTTTGAAATGCGCTGCGACCAATATCTTGGATTCGACAGGACAGGATGAGATAACCTTAAGCTCCCTCTCCACCTCGGATTTCAGCAATACGGGAGAATTGGTTCACTGGCTCATAGATAATTATAGAGAAAAATATGTGAATATCTCCCTGCCTTCTCTCAGAATTGATTCATTTTCTCTCGATATAATGTCCAGAGTACAGGATGTGAAGAAGAGCAGCTTGACCTTTGCCTGCGAGGCCGGTTCGCAGCGGCTCAGGGACGTTATAAATAAGGGAATCACCGAAGAAGATATAATGAGGGGCTCCGCTGAGGCCTTTAAGGGCGGATGGTCTAAGGTGAAGCTTTATTTCATGCTTGGGCTGCCCTTTGAAAGGGACGAGGATGTGCTTGAGATAGCGGGACTTGCCGACAGGATAGCTTCCAATTATTACGATACTGTCCCAAAAGAAGAACGAAAAGGCATAAGGGTCATGATAAACAGCAGCGCCTCTTTCTTTGTCCCTAAGCCTTTCACCCCCTTTCAATGGGCGGCAATGGACAGCGCAGAGAATTTCTCCAGGAAGGCCCATCTGGTCAAGGATGCGATGAAGAGCAAGCTCAATCATAAGTCTCTTACCTTTAAGTACCATGAAAGCAGCGTGAGCGTGCTGGAGGGAGTCCTTGCGAGGGGAGACCGAAGGCTGTCCGAAGTTATTTTAAAAGCCTATAAAAAGGGCTGCATCTACGATGCCTGGTCAGATTTATTTAAGGGCGATAGGTGGGATGAAGCATTCAAGGAAAGTGGGATAGACCCTGCATTTTATACAGAGCGGGAAAGAGACTGGGATGAGATACTTCCATGGGACTTTATTGATATTGGAGTCAGCAGGGAATATCTATATTCAGAGTGGAAGAAGGCCGAAAGGGGAGAAATCACTGAAAACTGCGCTGATAAATGTAGCGGCTGCGGGGCAGCAGCGTTCGGCTGCGGTATCTGTGTGAAAGAACGGACAATTAGTAAATGAATGAGACTAGTAAGAAAATAAGGATCAAATTCGCCAAAACAGGCCTCATGATTTTTTTAGGGCATTTGGACTTGATGAGATGCTTTCAAAAAATAATACGCAGAGCGGGAATCCCTGTCGCCTACTCAAAGGGATACTCCCCTCATCAGATAATGTCCTTTGCACAGCCCTTGGGGGTTGGATGTGAGTCTGAGGGGGAATATATGGATCTTGAAATGGAAGAACTCCTTGATTTGGAAATTATCCAAAACAAAATGCAAAGAGAGTGTCCTGCGGGACTTGAAATCAAGGAAATAGCCTTACTTTCGGTTCCTTTGGCCAATGCAATGGCTGAGGTGGAGAGAGCCTCCTATATCTTGGATATCCCGGCTCTTACAAAGGAAGAAAAGCTTAGGGGGATTCGGAACTTTGAATTAAGCGATTCTTATCCTGTGACAAAAAAGACGAAAAAAGGGACAAGGGAGATGGACCTTAAAAAGTTTGTTTTTGAGTTGAGGTTGGAGCAAGAGGGACCGATATTTACTGTCTTGAAGTCTGGCAGCACAGATAATATCAAGCCGGAGCTTCTTTTGCAGTCAATTTTCAAAGAGACCTTTGAAGCCGCAGGAGATGTGGGTTTCCTCTGCGGGGTGGATTATTTGGTGAAAAGATTGGACTTATTCGGCAGCGATGGGAAGGCTTTGATTTAATTTATGATTGATATATATGGCGGACAAAGGGACTCACTAGAGTATGTGATGAAAGAATTGGAAGAGGGAATCCGTTCCTTTGGGGAGTCTCCGGAAGATAAGGACAGAGCTCTCTATGAGCATCTTCTTTGCAGGGTGAAGTCCGAAGAAAGCATGATAGAGAAATGCGAGCGAAAGGGGCTTGCGGCAGAACCATACTCAGCGCTCAGAGTAATAACAGATGCCATAGGAATCCGCATAGTCACGGGCTTCCTTGACGATGTGTATGCCTGCAGGGATGGGATAGAGAGGCTGCCGGGAGTCAAGATATACAAAGAAAAGGACTATATAAAAAATGTGAAGCCCAATGGCTATAGGAGCTACCACATGATCCTGGATATTGCGGCGGATGCCGTGGATATAGATGGGAAGAAGCCGGGACGGTTTTTTGCGGAGGTGCAGATTAGGACCATTGCAATGGACTCATGGGCTGCCCTAGAGCATAAGATTAAATATAAAAAGGGACTCAAAAATGTGGAACTCATTACGGCCGAGCTCAAGAGATGTGCTGACGAGATGGCTTCCACGGACGTATCGATGCAGACAATAAGGGATCTTATTACAGGGAAATAAAATGAAGATTTTATTGGCAGAAGACGAGGCGGAGCTTTCCAGGGCCTTGAAAACAATAATAGAGCATGAGGGCTTTTTAGTGGACTTAAGCTCAGATGGGGAAGAGGCTGAGAGCAAGGCCAAGGAAAATATCTACGATTGCATAATCCTGGACATTATGATGCCAAAGAAAAATGGGATAGATGTTCTGAGGGGAATCAGGTCCAGGGGCGACCGCACTCCGGTCCTCATGCTTACGGCTAAGGCGGAGATAGAGGACAGGGTTGAAGGATTGGACTCTGGGGCGGATGATTATCTTACGAAGCCTTTCGCCATGAAGGAGCTGCTTGCCAGGATCAGATCCATGACCAGGCGGAGCGCCTCCTATAATCAAAAGAAGCTTTCTTTCGGGAACGCTTGTCTCGATATGGAGATATTTGAGCTTAAAAGCATCAATTCAATAAGGCTCGCAAATAAGGAGGCGGAGCTTTTGTCCTACCTTGTGCAGAATCGTTCAAAGGACTGTACTGAGGATGAACTTTTTGAGCATATTTGGAATGGAAATGAAGAAATTGATCAGGGCATTGTTTGGGTCTATGTTTCTTATCTAAAAAAGAAGCTTCAGGCAGTAAAGGCCGACTCTGAAATCACAGGGGATAGAAAGGGACCATATAAATTGATTTTAAGGTAACTATTCAAATTTTGCAAGGTGCGGAATAGGGGGTTCTGTACAGTTGCATTTTAAGGAGCTAAATACTTTTTATGATAAATAAGCTGCGGCGTAGATTCATTTTCATTGCGATGGGTTCTCTCTTGATGGTGCTCATCGCAATTTTTCTATTGATAAATTGGACGACCTCTGTTATGGCAACGCGCACGATAATGGATAGGCTGCGTAAGATTGATGAATACGCATCCAGCCTGGTGGAGGGGGTGAGCCCGAATGGTTTAAATAGACATGAAATGAGCCAAAACAGATTGGCGAGGGACGGGGTGCCATTGCGGCCAATCGCTTTGCAGGATTTTCATTATGAAGCCAGGTATTTCATTGTTCAGATAAGGACGAATGGTTCCAAGAAATATATTGATTTGAGCCACATAACCCAGGTAGGCCCCAGGGAAGCCAAGCAGTTCACGAGGATAGCTCTCCGCAGACGGAGCAATCTGGGCAAGATTGAAACGGCAAACGGCACCTATCTATATTTGAAACAGGTGGAAGATGGAAGGGTTAAGCACATAACCTTTTTGGATACCACGCGGGAGAGGGAAATCATAGATACCATGCTGGCCATGACCATCCTGATTGGGGTTTTTATCTATATCGCTGTATTTCTCCTTGTCACAGTGCTTTCAAAAAGAGCCATATATCCTTCATTGAGAATTATGAGAAGCAGAAATCATTTATTACGAATGCCGGTCATGAGCTGAAGACCCCTATTGCTATCATTTCAGCCAATGCCGAAGTGCTGGAAATGATGTCAGGGGAGAATGAATGGACTCAGAGCATTCTCCATCAATCCAAGAGAATGACTAAGCTGGTAAATAATCTAGTCAGGCTCGCTAGGATGGAAGAGAAGCTGGATAAGAATAGAATGGAGGTCCTGTCTCTCTCTGAGATCAGTGAGGATATAGCCCATTCCTTTGAAGCAGTGATTCAGCAGGGAGGAAAAAAATTAGAAAAGTCCATTGAAAAGGATATTAAAGTCAAGAGCGATATAAACATGCTCCAGGAATTAATATCCATTTTAATAGACAATGCCTCTAAATACTGTGATGATGGCGGCACTATTGGCATTTCGCTTTCCAGAAAGGGGCGGCAGGCCGTCTTTTCCGTATCTAATGACTACGCCGATGGAAAGGGAGTGGACTATTCAAAGTTCTTTGACAGGTTCTACAGGGAGGATAGTTCTCATAACAGCAGCAAGGGAGGGTTCGGAATTGGACTCTCTATGGCAGCAGAGCTGGCTTCTTCCCTTGGAATCAGGATAAACACTGCCTGGGCAGAGGGCAGAATAAGCTTTACCCTGCATTTCGCGGCAGCTTAATGAGGCGGTGCGGCGCACCGGCTATGGCGGTGATTTCAATCATTTTCGGTACAATGATTGAAACAGTGCGCTAGATTCTCATTCTGCCCTCCATAAGGCTCTTTTCGTAGAAGAGCGAGGCCGAGAGTATAAGCAGGGACGTTAATGAGACTATTAAACCAACCTTGAAACCCGGAGCCTCAAAGCTTAAAGCTATTTCGTGCTGGCCTTGTGAGAGCGGGACTGAAATTAAGAGTCCGTCAAATAGTTCCATATCAGCTTGGACACCATCGACAGAAAGCGTCCACCCATTTTCGTAGGGGATGCTGAGGATGAGATGGCCATCTTTTTCCATGGAAATTTTGCCCGAAAGTCCATTTGGCAGGATTTCCATTTTTTCGAGCCTTTCAGAGGAATTTATCTGGCTCCGAAGCTGCATTAGGCTTTCTGTATTTAGCTTGAATAGTGAAAGATCATCAAGGCTCGCATTATTGGCTTCACCAACGGCCGTGATTTCTATCCTCGTTCCCTTTAGATGATAGCCCAGATCCAGGAAATATTGATGATTCATGGATTCATAAAGAAGGGGCTTTCCTCCGTCATTGAAGCCTAAACTCAGGTCGCAGGACATTCTTTTGTCATTATATAGATATAGGTGGGCCGCCTCCTTGAACTCGATTTCCGCTTTAGAAAGGGAGAAATACTCGCTGTCCGTGATATCTTCCAAAAACTCTCCTTGGATCTCAAAGGCAGAGAGCAATTTATTTTGAAGCTCTGCGGGACTCTCATCGCCCGGAGATGGAAGGGAGGGGAATGAGCCCCCCTCAATTGGAGAGAAGAGATGCTCTAAGGATTGGTGCGAGGCGTAGCCAAAGGGAAAATGAAAGTCCATTTCGTAGAGCTTGGAACCTCCGGCAGCCATTATTTCGGTAGCGGTATCTCCGGCGAAATAATGCGAGCCGTTTGGAACCAGGCAATAGCGCTGGCACAGGAAGGCCGCAGTCAAAGGGGTAGTGCCCTCTGATAAATAAAGGACCCTGCTGTTTCGTATGCCATATCTCCTGGCGTAATTATTTATGAGATAAGAGCTCGGAGATAGGAAAAGCGAAAGAGATGGATACCCAAGAGTAAGAGAGTGATTAATGACCCTTTTATCGATTTCTTCGGTACGATAGAGGGGCTGACCTGAAGCATTTTCCCGGATCCTTGCATAGGAAAGCAGGGTCTTATAATCTTTATCGAACTCGAATGCGCGGTATCTGCTTAGAATATGGGTATTTGTCATTTTCATATTCAAAAAGACCTCAGCAATAATTAGGCAGCCGAATGTCCGAATAATGAGATTCTTTGGCTTGGTTTTTTTAGCTAAAATCATTAGGGCGGCATAGAGAATTGCAAAAATCCCTGCGGGCAAAAGCCGTTCCTTGAGGGTGAAACCGAATAAAGCCCCGAGAGTGAATAAAAGGACAAAAACGGTAAGCGATAAATATATCCTCTCTTTCCTTATTTCCCTTAGTTTATAGAAAGCCTCGCAGCATAGGGATAGACTTAAAAAGATAAAGAGATAGGATTCCCTCGCAGGGAGGGAGTCTGGATAATTGAATCCGTGCCAAATGAAGCTCAGGCTGCTGATATTGAAGCTTAGGAAGAAGAGTAGGACTAAGAGTAAATTCAGGGTCTTGATCCTTCTTGTGGACTTGAATCTCTCTCTGTCAGAAAAAAAGTAAATTATGAGCAGTATTAAGGCCCCCTCGCTGAAATAAATATTTGGAAGATGCCCCAATCCTGTCTCGGGGGGAGACAGAAAAAAAAGCCTTTCAAGGATCCGGAAGGGGTTCATGTAATAGAGCTCAAAATTCGGGGGAGAGGCAACGCGCGAAAACTTGGAAGAGAGAAGAGAATGGGCTTCCGGTATTATGAGGATAGAAGACAGCACCCCTGAAAGCAGGGAATACCAGAAAAATTTCATTGCGGCAATTGTCTTTATTCCATGGCCTAAAGATAAGACAATGAAATATATCAAGAGATAGAGGCATAGCATTATCGAAAGATAGTAATTGGAAAAAATTGATAGAGAAAGGCTGATAGCGTACAAGTGTGGATCATTGTCGAAATACAGCCTTTCCAGCCCCAGCACTACCAAGGGCGTGAGAACGAGCACATCCAGCCACATCAGGTTAAAGTTATAGGCGCACATGAAGCCGGAGAGGGCATAGGCCGTTCCAAAGACCCATTCGAAGCCCGCTTTTGCCCGGAAATGGGCTTTTAAATAAATGGACATAGTGAGCCCCATGAGTCCGGTCTTAAGTACAACTAAAAAAGATTCGTAAGGGACTATCCATTCTTCGGGCAAAATACCCAAAAATAGATTAAAGGGGGAAGATAGGTAATAGGCAATAATAGGCAGGAAATTTGACCCAAGACCCGCATTCCATGAGTATTGGAGGGACTCGAATGATGAGAGTTTTCTATGGTACTCATAAAAAAAGGGTGCGTATTGATGGTAATAGTCCTTGCTCATGAAGGTGACGCCCCCGAAAGGGAAGACCCCCTGGAGAGCAAGGATTATTATCATGGAGAGGAAGGGCACAGTAAATGAGAGAAGATGAGATTTCCGTGAGCTTCTCATTTGCTGTCGGTTTCCTGTTCTTTTATTTCTGAGATATTATAGGGCGTCGCCTGATAGACATAGTAATTCAGCCAGTTGGTGTAGAGAATATTGGCATGGCTCCGCCAGGAGAGCTCGGGACGCTGATCCGGGTCATCATTTGGATAATAATTTATTGGCATCCTAACATCGGAGAGACCCTTTGCGGTGTCCCTCTTGAATTCATTGTCCAAGGTGTATCTATCGTACTCAGGATGCCCCATGACGAAGATCCTCCTGCCATTCGGTGACATACATAGATAAACTCCGGCCTCGTCTGAATCTGCAAGCACTATGAGCCGCGCGCAATTCTTGATGTCGTTCGAGTCCACTGAAGTATGCCTGGAATGAGGGGCAGCAAAGATATCGTCAAAACCCCGCACCAGAGGCTGCTTCCTGTTCATTACCCTGTGATGGTATATGCCTGACAGTTTATTTGGAAGGGTGTGCTTCTTTATCCCATAATGATAATAGAGCCCGGCCTGAGCCCCCCAGCAGATATGCAGGGTGCTGGTGACATTGGACCTGGTCCACTCGAAAATCGAGCATAGCTCATCCCAATAATCGACCTCTTCAAAATCCAGTTTTTCCACAGGGGCTCCGGTGATGATCATCCCATCGAACTTTTTATAGCGCACATCGTCCCAGGTGGTATAGAATTGGTTCAAATGATTCGCGGAAGTATTTATGGAAACGTGGCTGGACATCATCAAAAAGGAGATATTTATCTGGAGAGGGGTATTCGACAGGGCTCTAAGGAGCTGCAGCTCTGTGTCCTCTTTCAGTGGCATAAGGTTCAAAATGCAAATTTCGAGAGGACGTATGTCCTGATGGATGGATCTGAATTCATCCATGACGAAGATATTTTCATTTTCAAGTATTTCCCTTGCGGGAAGCTCCCGCTGTACCTTGATTGGCATAGAATATCCCCCTTATTCTTGTAGAGCATATCCATTTATGATAACATTTATAAGATTTTCAGGCAAGGAGGTAGGTTTCACGCTTCATGGATAATCTTATGCTGATGTTTACGGATCTCAATTTGAGATTAAAGGAGGATTCGGGACATTTAAGAGATTTTACTGCCTTGGACATGAGAGATCTGACCGGAGTGGATAAATATATTGATTCCGAAGCGGAGAGGGAAATAAAGTCCAGATTAAAAGGCTTTGGATTCCGAGGGATTCATTTGATTGATAATGGCAATTACCACTATGCTACGAGGTTCTTTTTGGAGAAGATACCTTTTGATTTCGATCTATTGGTCTTTGACAATCATTCAGATGATCAGGCGCCTGCCTTCGAGGGAATGAGGTCCTGCGGCTCATGGGTTTTGGATACAAAAACTGACCTTGGGGAGAGGTTAAAAGGACTTTCTATCATTCAAAACCAGAATCATACAAAGAATGAAGCTGGAAGCAGCCGTCCAATCTATTTATCCATAGATTTGGACATTTTAAGCAAGGATGAAATCGATACGAATTGGGACCAGGGGGATTGGACTCTGGAGAATCTCTTGGAACGAATAAGCCTAGAGACGACGGGAAGAGAAGTGTTGGGAATAGATGTCTGCGGAGGTCCCTTGATTAAACCAATGACACCCATTAGCGGGACATGGAATCAAGCGGTTAATGTTTACAGTCGGCTTATAGCTTGGATTCAGGCTGGAGGTATTTTATGAGTAAAAGGGGGTTGATCCGCGGGCTCTGCTTCATTATAGCTTTAGGATGCTTTGGGTATCTGGGATTCTATGAATACCAGCGAAGGAATACAGAATCGAACGTGGAGACCCTGATGGCCAGGGCTAGCAAGGCGAGTTATAGCTTTGAGGAAACTGCCGAGGCAGCGGACTCGGGAGCGTATAGTTCGAAGAATCCGGAAAATCCCGGCCGCAAGCTCTTCCTTTTGCAGCAGTATAAGCCGCTCTATGAGAAAAACAAAAATTTCATTGGATGGATCAAGATAGACGGCACGGGAATTGATTATCCGGTGATGAAGTCCATGAATGGGAACGGGGAATACTATTTGAATCATGACTTCAACCAAAAAGAGGACCGAAACGGGTCCCTATTTATGGACGATGAATGTGACATTGTGAAGCCGACCGAAAATTGGATAATTTATGGCCACAATATGAAGTCAGGGAAAATGTTCGGTGAATTGGATAATTATAAATCCGAAGCCTTTTGGGCTGCCCATCCATACGTCTCTTTCGACACGATCTATGAGACAGGGACTTATTCGGTGATGTATGCCTTTGAATCCAGGGTCTATCAGGATACTGAAATTGCTTTCAAGTACTATCAATTCATTGACCCGGCGTCTCCGCTGGAATTCGATTCCGCAATGAATGAGATGGCAAAGGCTTCTTTTTACGATACCGGAGTCCGGGCGGTCTATGGAGACAGGCTCTTGATTCTTTCTACCTGTGACTATGACGAGGAAAATGGAAGATTTGTCGTCGTTTGCAAGAGGGACTGATAACCCAAGATTGCTAATTGCCTTGATTTGGAGTATCATTAGAAGATATGGATTTGTTCGAATTTGAGAAGCTTGTAAATAATGGAAATTTATATTTAGATGGAGCCACCGGGACGAATCTCCAGCGGCAGGGGCTTAAGAGCGGGGCCTGCCCTGAGACATGGATCATGGAGCATCCCGACATAATGCAGTCCCTTCAGCTCGAATATTTACGAAGCGGCTCCAATATCATATATGCTCCCACTTTTACAGCAAATAGGGTAAAACTTGCTGAATTTGGCATAAGGGATTCTTTGCCAAAGCTCAATCATGATCTCGTGTCCCTTTCTCGGGAAGCAGTGAGGAAATACAGGGAAGAGTCTGAAAGCTCCAGGCCGTGTTTCGTGGCCGGCGATGTGACGATGACTGGACTTCAGCTCTATCCGGTGGGTTCTTTGGATTTTGAAGAGCTTGTGGACATATATAGGGAGCAGATAGGGGAGCTGATTGATGCGGGCTGCGATCTCCTTGCCATCGAGACAATGATGAGCCTCAATGAGAGCAGGGCGGCTCTCATAGCAGCGAGAGAAATCGGTGATTTTCCGGTCTTTGTCACGATGACCTTTGAAGAGAATGGACGGAGCCTCTACGGGACTGACCCATTGACTGCCCTTTTGACTCTGCAATCCCTTGGGGCAACAGCCTTTGGAATCAATTGTTCAACGGGTCCTTCGGCCATGCTGCCTTGGATCGAGGAACTGACTGCTGCTGCTGAGATTCCTATTATCTGCAAGCCGAATGCCGGACTCCCAAAGCTGGATCCGGTTTCGGGGGGAACTTTCTACGATTTATCGCCGGAAGACTTTGCGCTGTCTATGAGGCAGGCAGTGGAGGCAGGCGCTAGGATTGTCGGCGGCTGCTGTGGGACTACTCCGCGGCATATTCAGAAATTGGTTGAAAAGACCAGCAATTTAAAGAGCGTAGATAAGTACAAGGCTGAATCTGGGGTGCATTACCTGACCTCTGAAAGAAAGTCGTCCTATTTCAGCCTTAATGAAGGGACTCGGATTATAGGAGAGAGGCTGAATCCTACTGGCAAGAAGGCTCTTCAGGCGGAGCTTAGAGACCAGAAGACAGATCTCGCGGTAGAGATGGCCGAGACTCAGGAGGAAAAGGGAGCCTTTGCCATAGATGTGAACGTCGGGGTCTCAGGCATCGATGAGAAAGCCATGATGCAGAGGGTCATTGATGACGTATCAGCGGCTGTGTCCATACCACTGGTCATAGACACGAGCAGGGTGGACGTGATGGAGGCAGCTCTTAGGCGATATCCCGGGAGACCCTTGATTAACTCTATATCTGCGGAATCCGAGCGGATGGAGCCAATGCTTCGCCTTGCAAAAAAATACGGAGCCATGTTCATAATCCTTCCTGTTTCTGATGAGGGCTTTCCAAAAACCTTGGAGGATAGGAAGAGAAATGCAAAGATAGTTATTGAAAAAGCCCTTTCCATGGGGCTTAAAAAGGCCGACATGGTGGTGGATGGCCTGGTGGGCACTGTAGCTGCAGAAAGAAATGCTGCTTTGGATACAGTGGAATTCATCCGCTATTGCAAAAATGAACTGGGGCTCGCGACCATAGTTGGCTTATCCAATATTTCTTTCGGTTTGCCTGCGAGGCAGAAGGTCAATTCCGCCTTCCTCGCCATGGCGAGCATGAGCGGGCTTACAATGGCACTCTTGAATCCGGAGCAGGATCTTTTGGTGGACTCTCTCTATGCGTCCAATCTTCTTTCCGGGCGGGAAGGCGCGGCAGAGTCCTATAT
>JAGBNY010000049.1 GCA_017634175.1 Lachnospiraceae bacterium | reverse complement strand
GTACAAAAATTTCGTAGGATTTTTTCGTAAGATTGTAGGGTCAAATGAGGGCGCATAGCGGGCTATGTAACCGAATTTGACCCTGCAAGATTGCGGAAAAAGACAAGAAATTTGGACAGTTATTTGTCTACAGATCCTAAGTATCTTTTTTATCTGCTTCTGCCAAGGCTTTCAATATCGCATTCTTTAATATGTCCGTTTTAACGGGCTTTAACAGATACCCTGCCGGACGCAGAAGCAGAACCGCATGTATGTTCTCCTTATTATTCACGCTGGTAAGGAAGATGACTGGAATATCCTTGATTTCCTCATCCGCCCGGATCATCTCCAAGGTCTGTTTGCCATTGCAGACCGGCATCTCATAGTCCAGAAGGATAAGATCCGGCTTCTTCTTGCTGATCGCATTTATTGCCTTAAGGCCCGATGTGGCAAGCGAAACCTCGTAACTGTCATCCAGAATCGATTTCAAGTTCCTGAGCGTTGCCGCGTTGTCATCTACTATCAGGACCTTCTTTTTCTCGACTTCCCCCTCCTTCAATTCGGGAACCTCTATCCCGAGCTGATCCGCTATATGCTCTACAACGGTCTTGGAACTGGAGGGATTATTCAAGTTCTCAAATTGTCCGGATGTATAATATTCCTCAAAATCCTGTTTTTCGTCCTCAGTACCTATAGTAATGACAGGAACATGAGAATAATAATCCTGAAGCTCTTCGAAAACCGCGCCGAAATTCGAATTGACGCCTCTTAGATATAGGACGACTGCATCCGGGTCAAGTACCTTCATCATGCCTTCGAATACAGATGGATTCTCCGAGCTGAACTGAGACGTGAATCTTTTAGAGATATACTCATGAAGGTCCTTGATGTAATCATCCAACTTTCCAACAACCAATACTTTTTCCATTACAAACCTCTGTAAATAGTTTTTTGTACCGTTCTTCGCACTATGAGATATTTGACACTCATAAACGTCAAAATGTATTCTTTTAATCGTACTATAAGATAGCAATATAGTCAAACTTTATGCTTGTTCATAATTCATTTATCGGTCATTTATAAAACTATCATTAATCTTAATAATGTGGTATAATAGTAGTAATTTTTTGTAAAGGACAACATGTACTAAAATGGAAGAAACGAGTTTAAGACATCACCAGATAGACGCCACTAGCTGCGGCGGACTGGTGATATTCAGAGGCAAGATTCTCGTTCTGTATAAGAATTTCAAGAATAGATACGAAGGATGGGTCTTGCCCAAAGGGACAGTAGAAGAAGGAGAGAGCTTCCAGGAAACAGCCATAAGGGAGGTAAAAGAAGAGACCGGCACCTGGGCGACCATAGTTCGCTATATCGACACCAGTTCCTATTCATTTCATGTGACAGAGGGAATAGTAAATAAGGAAGTACATTGGTACTTAATGAAATCGGACAGCTATTACAGCCGTCCTCAAAGAGAAGAGTTTTTCTCAGATTCAGGATATTATAAATATCATGAAGCCTATCACTTACTGAAGTTCGCGAATGAACGCACGATCCTGGAAAAGGGCTATCGAATGTACCAGGACATGCGCCGTTCAAGGGATTGGCACTAAAAAACGCATGGGGGGTCTGTCCTATGAACAGTCCCCCCATGCGTTCATCCAGGCTTGCAAAGCTGGCAGCTTCAAAGCTTTTTATCCAGTCCTGCTTCACCAGTATTTACACTATCTCAACTATCGAAAGATTCCTCTCTTTGCTGAGGTCCACCACCCTGCCTTGGCAGCTCACTATCGGTCTGGAAAGATAGTTCTTGTTATTCATGACAACCTCTCCCTCAGTCCCATCAGAGAGTCTCACTCTGTTCCCTATCAGCTCATCCACTATTTTATTCAGGAAAAGCATCAAGTATCCGGCATCATATCTTTGATAACCATCCTGCATCATGATCTCCACCACAGCATAAGGGCATTTGGGGTGCCTGTAGGGTCTCGCGCTTGTAAGGGCTTCGTAAACATCCAAAATGGACATTATCTTGGCATAATTATCGATATCATTCGCAACGAGCCCTTGGGGGTAGCCGCTGCCATCCATGCTTTCATGGTGCTGCAGGGTCGCGTTCAGCACGTGCTCATTCACATTCTTGGAATAATTTTTTAGCAAATGGTAGCCATGGTAGGCATGGGTCTTCACCAGGTCGAATTCCATCTTATTCAATTTCTCAGGCTTCCAAAGTATCTCATTCGGAATCATGAATTTTCCGATATCATAGAGGAAACCGCAAAGCACCAGGGTGTCAGCTTCTTCCGGAGTCATCTTGAGCCAGCGAGCAAAAATTCTGCAAATAAGAGCCACATTCAGCCCATGGGCGTAAGTCAGCTCTTCCTGGGTCGGCACGTGGAGATAAAGATATGCGAAAAGAGTAGTGCCCATCATAGAGTCAGTGACAAGATAATTGGCGATTTGCTTTAAATCATTCAGCCGAAAAGGCACCTTATTCAAGATGAAAGAATCCACTGCGGCCTTGTACGCCCTGAGATTCCCCGAATAGTTATTCACGAATGTATTAAATTCCTGAGACATCCGAATCTTCTCATAATAGGTCTGAGGGGCATCGCCAGGTTCCATGATATTGATTCCCTTCAACCCCATTGCAACGAGCTTTTGCCTCAAAGGCGGATTCACCATCGACCCCCTGTTAATCACAGTCTGCCCGCCGACAACCACATTCTCAGCAACAATCATTCCATCCATCAAAGCCCCAATGGCCACCATTTTCATATGTTTACAACTCCTTAAATCTCGGACGCTAAAAATCCGATATGTTTATATGCCTGATCCGTAGCGACTCTGCCCCTGGGTGTACGATTCAAGAAACCATTCTTTAGTAAATAAGGTTCATATACCTCTTCAATGGTCCCCGCATCCTCCCCTATTGCGGCTGAAAGCGTATCCAAACCCACTGGGCCCCCATCAAAATTCGCTATTATAGTTGAAAGTATCTTCCTGTCCAGCTCGTCCAAGCCATACTTATCTACTTCCATGAGATCGAGAGCCTCACTCGCCGTCTCTATCGAGATCACTCCATTTTTCTTGACCTCCGCAAAATCCCTGACCCTTTTCAATAGGCGGTTCGCAATCCTGGGCGTCCCTCTGGACCTTCTCGCTATCTCAAACGCCCCATCCTCTTCTATCCTGACCTTCAAGATATTTGCCGAATGTTTGATAATTGTTGAAAGCTCTTCTACGGAATAGAAGTCCAAATGATTGACCACTCCAAACCTGTCCCTCAAAGGAGCTGAGAGGGATCCGGCTCTCGTGGTCGCCCCGACCAGGGTAAATTTCGGCAAGGGAAGCCTAACGGACTTTGCAGTAGGTCCCTTGCCAATCATTATGTCAATTGCGAAGTCTTCCATGGCCGGGTACATTACCTCTTCCACCTGCCTGTTCAGGCGATGTATCTCGTCCACGAAGAGCAGATCTCCCTCCTGAAGGCTATTCAGAATTGCCGCCATGTCCCCCGGCTTCTCAATCGCAGGACCGCTGGTTATCTTCATGTTCACGCCCATTTCTTCAGCGATTATCCCGGCAAGAGTGGTTTTGCCCAACCCTGGCGGTCCATAGAAAAGGACATGATCCAGTGAATCCTTCCTCATCCTTGCGGCATCAATATATATTTTTAAGGTCTTTTTTATCTTATCCTGCCCGATATAATCATTCAGTTTTTTCGGTCTGAGCGAACCCTCTAATCTTTGGTCTTCTTCTGTGATCCTAGTCTCAATGACCCGTCTCTCCACTGTCCGACACCGCCTAATCTGTAAAGTACCTCAATGCCTCTTTCAAGAGAGAGCTTACATCTTTATATTCTCCCTTTTTCTCAGCTTCTTTGACCGCCCTATATCCCTCAGTCGTGGAATAGCCCAAGGAGGAAAGCGCTTCAATGACCTCGTTTCGAATCGGACTGTCTGCCCTTCCACTGTCCTTGATCTCTTCCTGAGTCTCCTTAGCGAGGTTAACTGTCCCAAGCTTGTCTTTTAATTCCAATATGACCCTTTGCGCGGTCTTTAGGCCAACCCCGGGGGCTTTTGATATGGCCTTCGCATCCTCTGCGGCAACGGCAAATCTCAGGTCGTCAGTCGATAGCACGGAAAGTATGGACTGGGCTCCCTTGGGACCTATCCCGCTAACCGTAATGAGTTGCTTAAAGACCGACAAATCATCCTCAGAAAGAAAGCCAAAAAGACTTACCGCGTTTTCGCTAACCGACATATAAGTATACAGTTTTTCTTCTTCGCCTATGGAATGGAGCTTATCAGATAGTCCTATCGGGATATTTATGAGATAGCCCACTCCCCCGACATCCAGGACCACTTCAGATGGAGCCGCCTTAGCCAATTTGCCCCTGAGAAAACCTATCATGTGACAGAATCCTTATTTGTAACTATTCAGAACCCCCTGAGATTTACTGCTTTCAAGCAAGCTTTAAGCAGTAAATCTCACCTGATTCCAAGAGGTTCTGAATAGTTTTACCTTAATCCAACAAAACCCCGGCTTTTCGGCCGGGGTTCAATTCTTAATTATACTTCCGCTTACGAGCAGCTTCCGACTTCTTCTTACGTCTGACGCTAGGCTTTTCGTAATGCTCTCTTTTGCGGATTTCCTGTTGGATACCCGCCTTTGCGCAATTTCTCTTAAATCTGCGCAGTGCGCTGTCCAGAGACTCATTTTCTTTTACGATTACGCTTGACATACTCTTGCTATCACCCCTCCCTTCAGACCAACAGACAACGTCTGAATGGGTATTTATCTGCCGTTAAACCGACAGACATTTGTTATTATACCATATCCAGTTTTTAAGTCAAGGTTTTTTCTGGTCAAAGGTCATTAGATCTTCCAGAAATCTCGATGGAAGCTGTTTTTTTCCAAAATGATCCCTTATGTAAAAAATATGAAGCCTTGTCTTGGCCCTGGTCATGGCCACGTAGAAAAGCCTCCTCTCTTCCTCAATCTCAGCCTTAAGCACCATCCTGTGATAGGGAATTACCCTTTCATTGCAGTCCAATATATATACCTCATCAAATTCCAGCCCCTTAGAGGAGTGCATTGTCATTATATTGACCGCGTCCTTAGAATCCGCCCTTTCACATTTTGAGGCCGCTAAAAGCTTGTCCCCATAGTCTTTTATCGCCGCAAGCCATGAAGAGAAGCTTTTATAGGTCCTGGCCCTATATAGGATTTCTTCGCAAATCTCCCTATAAGCCTCAAAATCCGCTCCGTTCTCCCTTGCATAGTACTTCAAATGCTCTAAATATCCAATGCCATTCAGGACAAAATGGACTGCGCCATAGGGCTTCATCTGAGAAAGCTTTTCAATCTCCCAGATCCACCTCTTCACTTTTGAAACTGTCTTAATGTCCTCTTTATGATACTCCAATATCTCCTCAAAGCTCCCATTATCGTTTTTTAAGGAGTTCCTGCTTATGAACCTATAGGGACGGTTCATGACTCTAAAAAATAACCCTCTGCTCCTATTGCCATCCGCAAGTTCCAAATAAGACAGTATGTCCTGGGCTATGAAATGGTCATAGATATTGAACACCTTTTCACGAGTTCTAAAAGGGATCAAAAACTCACTGAATCTCTCGCTGAATAATTGAGATAGCTCATTCGTCCTAAGCAGAACAGCCGTCTGGCTTGGATCCTGGCCTCTAAGTGCAGCTTCCTCAAGTCCCTTTTTTAATCCTTGAAATTCTTCATCTCTGTTTTCAAATTCCCTGATATCCACTTCAATACCCGTATTTTGAAAAGATCGGATGTCCTTATCCAGACGCTCGGTATTCCTAATGATTACCTTGGATGCCGCCTCGACGATCTTGGAACCAGACCTATAATTCGTATTCAAGGGATAGAGCTTCGCATCTTCATAATCCACCAGAAAGTCCTTCATTATGGCAGGACTCGACCCCCTGAAGCCATATATGGACTGGTCATCGTCCCCGACTATGAAAAGGTCGTTCTGAGGGGCTGCTATAAGCCTGATGCACTCATATTGCAGGGGGTTGATGTCCTGAAACTCGTCCACCAGGATAATCTTGAATTTGTCCTGCCATTTCTTCAGTACTTCCGGCTTTTCTCTGAAGAGGCTATTACAGAAAATCAGCATATCATCAAAATCTATGAGCCTGAGTTCCCTCATCCTCTTTAAGTATTTCCTAAAAAGCCTTATGAAGTCTTCCCTGTTCAAGACCGAGGAATCGAAGGTCAGCAGCTCATCTGCCTTTTTTAACGATAATCTCTCCTTGAGCAAAGCTTCTACCAGCTCCCTTCCAAGGGACTTTGCCTTTGAAAACTCCGATTCCAGTATTTGCAATGAACCAGGGATCTCACTCAAAGAAATTCTCAGGCTGGCGGCAGCCTCATGGATTAATTCCCTGGACCTCCCCGCATTGATGATATTTTGTTTTGAGAAACGATATTGATTTTGCAAGATACGGTAGAATACCGCATGAAAGGTGCCAAAATTGACGGCGGCTCCTAAGTCGCCTAAAGAATCAAAGGCTCTGCTCTGCATCTCCAAAGCTGCGGCCTTTGAGAAAGTGACAGTAAGGATCGAGGACGGATCTAGTTTCCTATCCGATATAAGGTACTTAAGCCGGCCAACAATCACCCTGGTTTTCCCGGAGCCGGGGCCTGCTAAAACTTCGGCAGGCCCATGGGAATGGGTGACAGCGGCCATCTGGGCCGGACTCAAGACATCAGATCTATCTCCGATAGCTTTTCTATGCCCTTTCTTATACGGGAAAGCGACTCCTCTTTCCCAATTATCTCCATTATCTCAGTGGCTCCGCCGGGTGAGGCCGGAAGGCCGGAGACCGCCGTCCTAAGAGGCCACAGGCAATAACCATTCTTATATCCCATTTTTTCAATGAAGGCCTTAATTGCTGAATACAAGCCATCATTGCTGTAATCATCCGTCTCTTCCAAAACGGGAAGTATCTCTCTAAGGACTTTGAGCGACGAAGCCTCATCAGTCTTCATCTTCTTATGCCGATAGAGCGCGGTATCGTACTCTGGCAGAGTCCCAAAGAAAGCCGCTAAATCCAATATATCCGGATAGATTTCTATCCTCCCCTGCATAGATGCGGCAATCTTTCTATAGTCCATCGCTTTCCCGCCGACCGCTTCCTTGATATAGCTTTCGGCCTTTACAAAGAAAGCTTCAAAGTCCATCTTATGTATGTATTCCCCATTCATCCACTTCAATTTTTGAAAATCAAAAACCGCCGGGCTCTTGCTTATCTTCTTATAATCGAATTCTTGAATGAGTTCATCTAAGGACTTTATCTCATTATTGTCATCTGGCGACCAGCCGAGAAGCGCGATGAAATTCACGACCGCCTCGGCCTCGAATCCTTGCTCCAGGAGGTCCTCGAAAGAGGAATGACCGCTTCTTTTAGAGAGCTTTTTATGATCCTCATCTGTAATAAGGGGACAATGTATGTACTCCGGCACCTTCCACCCAAAGGCCTCATACAGCCTATTGTATTTCGGAGACGATGAAAGGTACTCATTCCCCCTTACAACGTGCGTGATACCCATTAAATGGTCATCTACAACGTTCGCAAAATTGTAAGTGGGAAATCCATCGGACTTAATGAGGATCATATCGTCCAGCTCACTATTGTCCACACTGATATCCCCATAAATATCGTCATGAAATACGGTCTTTCCGGTCGTAGGATTATTCTGCCTAATGCAATAGGGCATCCCCGAATCCAGGTTTCTTTGAATCTCTTCCTTTGACAGATGGAGGCAGTGCTTATCATAGATTGAAATCTCCTTGCCCGAACCATCCACCACCGTCTTTAGTCCCTGAAGCCTCTCAGGGGTACAAAAGCAATAATATGCCTCACCCTTGTCTATGAGCTCCTTAGCATACTTTAGGTAAATCCCTTCTTTGACTCTTTCCGACTGCACATAGGGTCCGAAGTCTCCGCCATCATCGGGTCCCTCATCCACCTTTAAGCCAGTTAGTTCGAGAGTCCGTTTGATGATATCTACGGCCCCCTCCATCTCCCTAGCCTGATCCGTGTCCTCTATACGGAGCACAAAATCTCCGCCCTCATGCTTGGCTATAAGATAAGCATAGAGAGCAGTCCTCAAATTACCAACATGCATCCTCCCTGTAGGGCTGGGCGCAAACCTGGTACGTATTTTAGCCATCCAACTATTCTCCTATTATCTTGATCAGCACCCTCTTGTCCCTTTTGCCATCGAACTCAAAATAAAAAATCTGTTCCCAGGTGCCAAAGTCCAATTCTCCATTCGTAATGGCGACTACAGTTTCACGTCCCATTATCGTCCTTTTTAGATGAGCGTCAGCATTGTCCTCGAAGCCATTATGCTTGTACTGACTATAGGGCTTTTCCGGAGCCAGGCCCTCCAGCCATTTCTCATAATCTTGATGAAGCCCGCTCTCATCGTCATTTATGAATACGCTGGCGGTAATATTCATCGCATTAACAAGCACCAAGCCCTCTAAGACGCCGCTCTCCTTCACGGCCTGTCTGACGTCGCCGGTAATATTCACAAGGCCTCTTCTGGTATTTAAGTGAAAATTCAATACCTTTCTATATGATTTCATATCAACTTACATTCCTTAAAGCGAACGGGGCTCAGGACTTATGCGCCCCGAACCCCCATTCTGATAAAGCTTATTTATAGTTCACGATCTTGCCGAAGTCAGCCTTTAGCGACGCCCCGCCCACAAGGCCTCCATCGATATCGCTCTTTGCGAAGAGCTCTGCCGCATTGCCCGCATTCACGCTGCCGCCGTATTGGATGATAATCTGATCCGCGACAGCCTCGCCATAGAGCTCCCTAATGCAGGCCCTGATAGCGCCGCATACCTCTTCCGCCTGATCGCTGGTAGCGGTCTTTCCGGTTCCAATAGCCCAGATTGGCTCGTATGCGATAACCGCCCTCTTTGCCTGATCCGCAGTGACATTCAGGAAAGCAATCTTTATCTGCTGCCTGATCCAGTCAATCGTAATGCCCTGCTCCCTCTGCTCCAGGGACTCTCCGCAGCAAATGATCGGACGCAAGCCCTTTTCAAAGGCCTTCAAAACCTTCTTATTGACAGTGATGTCTGTCTCTGCGAAATACTCCCTGCGCTCTGAGTGGCCAATGATCACATATTTGGCTCCTGCGTCCAAAAGCATATCGGCAGAAACTTCACCTGTATAGGCTCCCTTATCCTCAAAGTACATATTCTCGCCGCCGATAGCGATGTTGGTGCCCTTCACAGCCTCTACTGCCGCCGGGATATCAATGGCAGGCACGCAGAAAACCACGTCCACATCATCGCTCTTTACGAGCGGCTTAAGCTCCTCTATGAGTGCCACAGCCTCCGAAGGAGTCTTATTCATCTTCCAGTTACCAGCTACTAATTTTCTTCTTGCCATTTTTTTATCTCCTAGCTATTTTATTTATCGTCAGCCGCCGCAACGCCAGGCAGCTCCTTGCCCTCTAAGAATTCAAGCGACGCCCCGCCTCCTGTTGAGATATGAGACATCTTGTCGCCAAATCCCAAGCTGTTCACGGCTGCGGCAGAGTCCCCGCCGCCAATGATAGTCGTGGCATCCGTATTCGCAAGCGCCTTCGCGACCTCCATCGTGCCATTTGAAAGCACGGGATTCTCGAACACACCCATGGGCCCATTCCAAACAACGGTCTTTGCGCTCTTAACGGCTTCGCTGAAGAGTTCCGTAGACTTTGCGCCAATATCAAGGCCTTCCTTATCATCCGGGATAGAATCCGAAGAAACGGTCTCTACCTTGATATTAGGATCATCAATAGGATTCGGGAAACCATCAGCTACCACTGTATCCACAGGAAGCAGGAGCTTCTTGCCCTTTTCCTCGGCCTTCTTCATCATGTCCTTGCAGTAGTCTATCTTGGTATCATCCACGAGAGACTTGCCCACGCTGTAGCCCTTCGCCTTGAGGAAGGTGAATGCCATTCCTCCGCCGATGATCAGCGTATCGCACTTCTCCAGGAGATTATCAATTACAGCAAGCTTATCCGCCACCTTCGCTCCTCCCAAGATAGCCACGAAAGGACGGACAGGGTTCTCTACCGCATTCCCCAGGAAATTGATCTCCTTTTCCATCAGATATCCTACTGCGCAGGAGCCGCCCTTCTCACGGATGAACTTTGTCACCCCGGCCACGGATGCGTGAGCCCTATGCGAAGAACCGAAAGCATCGCAAACATAGTCATCCGCCAAGTCTGCAAGCTCCTTCGAGAAACCCTCGCCATTCTTTGTCTCATCCGCGCCGCGGAACCTCGTATTCTGCAGGAGGACCACATCCCCATCCTTCATTTCAGCAACAGCCTTGGTGGCTGCCTCGCCAGTCACGTTGTCGTCCGCTACGAAATTCACTTCCTTGCCCAGCTTCTCAGAAAGGCGCTTCGCGACCGGCTTTAAGGACTCTCCTTCATTCGGTCCGTTCTTGACCTTTCCTAAATGAGAACAGAGAATGACCTTCCCACCGTCCTTTATAAGCTTGTTTATCGTAGGAAGAGCAGCAACAATCCTGGTCTCGTCCGTGATCTCCCCATTCTTCAACGGGACATTGAAGTCACAGCGAACCAGCACTCTCCTGCCCTTGACATTAATATCATCAACAGACTTCTTGCTTAAACCCATTCTAAATCTCCTTCCAGGCAAATATCAATCTCTCTACATCCACGTACCATAGGATGGTCTTAAATCTCAGGATTATATATTCTGCCTGCATAAAAACAAGGGATCCGGTCCTGACTCCAGGAACCGGACCCCATTAATCACTGACAAAACTACAGTCAATCAAGTTTAGCTTAAATAAGGAATACCCTTCTTAAAACAACGCTATTCAGGGTATCAGCCAAGCTCAGCGAAGTACTTGATTGTACGAACCATCTGGCTTGTATATGAGTTCTCGTTATCATACCAAGAAACCACCTCAACAAGGCTCTTGTCGCCCATAGGAGACACCATGGTCTGAGTAGCATCGAAGAGGGAACCGAATCTCATGCCGATGATATCAGAAGACACGATCTCTTCCTCTGTATAGCCAAAAGTCTCAGGATCAGAAGCAGCCTTCATCGCAGCATTGATGTCCTCTTTCTTGACATCTCCCTTTCCGATAACTGCGAAAAGAAGGGTCGTGGAGCCTGTAGGAGTAGGCACTCTCTGTGCGGCTCCAATGAGCTTTCCATTGAGCTCAGGAATGACAAGGCCGATAGCCTTCGCAGCGCCTGTGCTGTTGGGAACGATATTCACTGCGCCTGCGCGTGAACGGCGAAGGTCGCCCTTCCTCTGAGGCCCGTCAAGTATCATCTGATCGCCGGTATAGGCATGGATTGTACACATGATTCCGGACTCGATAGGGGCAAAATCATTGAGGGCTTTTGCCATAGGAGCCAGGCAATTGGTCGTGCAGGAAGCAGCGGAGATAATCTTATCTTCTGCCTTAAGAGTCTTATGGTTAACATTGTAAACGATGGTGGGAAGATCATTTCCAGCAGGCGCAGAGATGACAACCTTTTTAGCACCGGCATTGATATGAGCCTGTGCCTTATCCTTTGAAGCATAGAAGCCTGAGCACTCGAGCACTACATCGACCCCAATCTCGCCCCAAGGGCAATTATTGGCATCTGCTTCCTTATAAATCTTAATGGTCTTTCCCTTTACTGTAATGGAGTCTTCTCCTGCAGTCACATCATCTTCGTGGCCGATTTCGACATAACGCCTCTGGGTGGTGTCGTATTTAAGAAGATGAGCAAGCATTTTGGGACTCGTAAGATCATTGATAGCCACGATCTCATATCCCTCTGCCCCAAACATCTGCCTGAATGCGAGGCGTCCGATTCGTCCAAAACCATTGATTGCAACTTTTACTGCCATTTTTAATCCTCCTGAGAAAAAACATAAATTATAATAAACGAACTGATTTTACAGCATTTAAACTCAAAATTCAAGACTATTTGAGGATTTGACCTAAGTTTTCTTTTTTGTATAATAGATGAACTATGATTAACCACGATTATCACATACACACCACTTTTTCTACCGACGGCAAGTCTGCCATGGAAGAGGCGCTGCTTGCCGCAAAGAACAGGTCACTAAGAACCATCTGCTTCACAGAGCATATGGACTATGACAATCCATACGATGAGGGTCCCGGCGCCTTTATTTTGGACACGGATAGCTACTTAAGCAAATTCCAAGAGCTATCAAATAAGTACTGCACTAAGGATTTCCAGGCAGGTTTCGGGGTAGAAATAGGACTGCAGCCCCATTTATCGGACTTCTACTCTGATTATCTGGATAAATATCCCTTTGATTTTTGTATAGGCTCCACCCATGTGGCTTCAAATATGGACCCGGCCCTGCCCGCTTATTTCGATTCCTTCAAGACCAACGAAGCCGCATACAGGAATTATTTTGAGACAGAGCTTGAAAACGCGCGGAGAGTCTCTTCCTACGATGTATTCGGGCATATCGATTATGTCCTTCGGTATTCAAAGGGCAGGATCAAGACCTTCGCTTATGAAGAATACGAGGATGTCCTGGATGAGCTTTTGAGTACGATCGTCGGTGATGGAAAAGGAATAGAAATCAACACGGCAGGTCTTAGAAAGGGACTTGAATATCCGAATCCGCATCCATCCATATTGAAGCGGTACAGAGAATTGGGCGGAGAAATCATAACGGTAGGAAGCGACGCGCACTCAGCGAAGGATATCGCAAAGGATTTCGACCGCGCGGAAGAGATACTTAAATCCGCGGGCTTCAAGTACTATACGATTTTTCAGGAAAGGAAACCAAAATTTCTAAAATTATGAGTGTTGCAAAAAAGAAGCCGATACCCTACTTAAATATCATGAGGGCAGCCAGCGCGATAATGGTAGTCCTCTTCCACTATTGCTATACCTTTGTGGAATATCAGATACCGGGCACTACCATAGGACTTTTAGCCTCTCCCTTCGGTAACTGGGGAGCCCCCTTTGTCTATGTTTTTTTCATGGTTTCCGGGGCCTCGCTTTATTATAATCACGACCATTTATCGGGACTTAAAGATGTTTTAATCTTCTGGAAAAAACGCTTCCTCTCCCTCTTCCCGATGTTCTATGTGGCCTGGGCAATCATGTATGTGATAAATTCAAATAAGTTCGGTTCATGGTACTGGGGTGGGCCCAGGAAAAAATTCCTCTATACCCTCTTTGCGATGGATGGGTACCTAATGCACCATGGCCAGAATTACTACTGCCTTGGGGAATGGTTCTTAGGCGCCATAGTCATTCTCTATGCGCTCTATCCGATATTGGTATTCTCATTCAACCATTTTCGCTTTTTATCAGGCATTCTGGTGACTGCGCTCTATGTATTAAACATCAACCGCCATCAATTCTCCAGCCTGCCGGACACCAATATCTTCATAGTCCTGATAAAGTACTATAATAGTCACATAATGATTTCTGACAATATGTGCCTTTGGACCTGTCTCTTCAGCTTCTACATGGGGCTGTTCTTCATTGAATACAGGGAAAAGCTCATTACCAAGCCTTTCGCGGCCTTAAGCCTCCTTGGATTAATTGCCTTTGGGACGTTCCAAATCCCTGTTTCGCCTGTCGCGGCAAACGGAATTTGCGGGATATTCTTCTATGTGCTGATAGCTTCGTTCTCCAATCAAATCCTCAGCGTCAAGCCATTGAAGATAGCCATAGATGTGCTAAGTAAGTATTCCTACGGGATATTCTTGGTACACCATGTCATACTCTATGAAATTATGCAATATATGAGAGGGATTGTCTTCAATCCCCCTCTCCAAATCGCCCTCTTCATTGCAATTTATCTTGTGATACTCCTAGCGGGCTTTCTATTGCAGACAATCGTAAATTCAGGAATGAAGCTGCTTTCCTCCATCCCGAAGAGGCTGCAAGCAGCCATACAGGCGAATAGATAAAGAGGTATCTTGCAAGGGCCTCGAAAAGGATTTCAAAGACGAATATCCCTATCAAGGAAAGGCAGATGACGCCATGAATCATCGCTCTCTGCCTTTCCCGGCTATTAGCCTCTGCTGTCATCTCATTCTTCAAATCCTTATGAAATATCATCAAGGCAGGAAGCAGGGACGATAATAGGATCGTGTACCATAAGATTCCCATTATCGTTGCATAAAGCCTAAAATTCTCTCCATCCGTATAAATGACCGACCGAAGAAAAGGAGTCAAACGGTTCTCTTTTCCAGATAATTCCCCCGCAAAAAAATTCCCATTTATCCCAAACGCAAAGGTCCCATCGCAGAAATTTACCAGCGTCTTTCTATACAAATGCCGGCATAGGCCTAAGAGCCCAAATTCCTGCGCCCTCTCAGCCGCCACTTGAAGATTCGTTCTTCGCCGTTCTGCCGGATCCTCAATCGAATTCGTGAAATTCGTGTCGTCATTATCATAAACCCCATCAGTCTTTTGATTAAGTCCCATCATCAGGTAATGCGCCATCCCGAAAGCCTTTGATTTTTGAAGCTTAAGACCCGTAGACGGGATGATAAATACTGATATTAAAAGGCTGCCTATCAGGATTCCAAGTGCCGAGCCTATCAGCTTTTCCTTGAGGCTGCTTCTTATTTCACGAAGCCCCAAAATCTCTATGATTAGAACAGCAATGAAAACAATTAGAATCTGAGGCTTTATAGCATATCCGAACCTGGACAAGAAGCCAATAAGGCACCAGTTGCATATTCTTTTTTGGCCGAGCGGCGCTCTGCCATCTATCTCTATCGTGCCATTTTTGTCCCTTTGATAGAGCCTTAGTATCAAAAGCGGGAAAATCAGCCCTGCCGCATCGGAATAAGTGATGATTATCCAGGGTGAAAGTCCAATAAACATTACATAATAGAGGAGCGTAAAGAATCCTATTCCAACAGAATTAGTGAGGTCCCTGCTTATCCTATAAACCAAATATCCGGAAATCGTGAATAAGAGGCATTGTAAATAGACTATCCACATAACCGAGGGACTTCCATAGTACCCAATTTGATGAAAGATTCCATAAAGCCTCAATATCCCGGCATAAATCCAAACAATCACCAGATTGTTTGGATGAGCAGAGAAATAATCTATGCTAACTTCCTCGTGTCTTCCATTGGCAATCTCATGGGCTGCTGACAGAATACCCGATGGATCCCAATCTGAGAAAAAAAATGCGCTGTTCACAAGAACCAATTGGGCAATGAAAAGAAGACCTAGGATCAGGACTAAAATTGGTTTTTCCCATTTTTCAAGAAATGACCTGTGATTCTTCAAAGATCCTAGGCAGCCATCTTGCAATGGCTCCTCTGATCCTTCTGAAGCTCTTTCTTTTTTTAATAACAGCTTATTAAAAAAACATATTAAAACCGTTACGATGGCACTAATTACCACCATCATTTTATGCGATAACAGTAATTCTCTTTTCGCATAAAATTCAGTGCGGTCTCCCAAGAAGAATATCAAAGCAAGGATTATGAAAATTATCCCGAAATACAGCCACATGAAAAACTCAGGCAGAAAATCAATTTTACGAATCTTTCTCAGCATATGACACCGCCGCCGTAAACATAATCTCCTTCATAGAATACAATTGATTGTCCCTTTGTAATAGCTCTAACCTTTTTTTCAAAGATCACTTCCAGCAAATCATCTTGAATCCGTTCTATGGTGCAATATTCCCCCTCATGCTTATATCTTATCTTGGCATTAAGCCTTTTTCTTTGTCCTATCGGAAGCGGCTCCTCCGACATGAAATTCAAACACCGACAGTTCAATCTATCCCGAAAAACATCCTCATTGCTTCCGATCACAACCTCATTTGTATCCGGCCGGATCTCTGTCACATATACATGAGTCCCCAGAGAAAGCCCCAGTCCCCTCCTCTGACCTATAGTATAACAGGCTATGCCCTTATGAGTACCGAGGATCTTCCCCTCTTTGTCCACGAAATTTCCCGGCTCAAATCCATGTCCGATCTGCCTCTCAATGAAGCCTAGGTGGTCATTATCAGGAATAAAGCAAATCTCTTGTGAGTCTGGTTTTTTGGATACTGACAGACCCTTCTTCTCCGCAATCTCTCTCACTTCACTCTTGCATAAATCCGACAGAGGGGTCATTGCATGGGCTAGCTCATATTGACCCAAGCTATAGAGCACATATGATTGGTCTTTGCTCAAATCCCGACCTCTTCCTATCGTATATCTCCCATTTGGGAGCTGCAATATCCTCGCATAGTGACCGGTCGCAATGTAGTCCGCTCCCAATGAAATACATTTTTTCAAGGCGCTGCCCCATTTAATGTGCTTATTGCACTCAACACAAGGATTCGGAGTCCTCCCCGCAAGATACTCACTAATAAAGGGACTCATTATCTTAGCCTTGAATTCCTGCCTTAAGTCTATCACCTCATGAGGGATGCCAAGCTGTTCACAGACATTTTTAGCGTCCTGGACAGGGGACTTACAGCCAGTATCTTCAGGAACTAACTCAAGAGTGAAACCAAAAACCCTGTACCCTTCCTCTTTCAGCAGAAAAGCCGCGACAGAGGAATCGACTCCCCCTGACATGCCAATTGCTACTGTATCCATAAGATACCCCTTAAAAAATAACTACCTGAGCGGATGAATAATCGAAGATCATTCATCCCCACACTCTAAATTCGCAAAACTCGCGCTAACTCGCTCTACTATCTGCTATCACAGACTGTTTCATTCGGCAGCCGCTCAGGCAGAAAAATAATGTCCACGACTTCTTAAAAGCCGTGGACATGAAACTCAATGCCGTGGATGCGACCTGTCGTAAACCTCTTTTAGGTGCATCTTATTCATCGCTGCATAAACCTGCGTGGTCTGGATATCTGAATGACCAAGCATCGCTTGGACTGATTGAAGATCCGCCCCATTCTCCACTAAATGAGCCGCAAATGAATGTCTCAGAGTATGTGGGGTGATATCCGAATCGATACCCGCCTGCTTTGCATAATGTTTAATTAATTTCCAAAATCCCTGACGGGACATTGGCACCCCGGAGCAATTCACGAAAAGGGTGTTCTCTCCGGAATCGTAAACCATCGACTCCCTCGCATGGGCTATATACTTCATCAAAGCATCCTTAGCCTCATTTCCAAAAGGGATTATCCGCTCTTTCCGGCCATCATTGCAGTCGATATAGCCTACTGAAAGATTGACATCTGATGTTTTCAGATTCAGAAGCTCCGTAACCCTCATGCCCGTGGCATATAGCAGCTCCAGCATAGCCCTGTCTCTAAGGTCCTTCGGAGTATCGCCTGACGGCTGCTCCAGGAGCCTCACTACCTGTTCTGTCGATAAAATCTCAGGCAGCTGGTGCTTGATCTTTGGTGCCTTCAAATCCTCTGCTGGGCTCGTCTCCACTATTTTTTTCTTAACTAAATAATGAAAGAACGCCTTTGTGGACGCAATAGCCCTTGAAATCGTAGAAGCAGTGAACCCTTTGTCTTCCAAATACATTACATAAGATGAAAGATCTGTACG
>JAGBNY010000048.1 GCA_017634175.1 Lachnospiraceae bacterium | reverse complement strand
GGTCGATCTCATCCTGCAAGGCATAGAGCTCCTTATTTATGTCCTCTCTATCAGAGCCGCTAAGAGACCCATTAGCTGCTTTGATAGTGAGCTCCTGCGCCCTGTCGATCATCGCATGGACTTCCTCCAGCGCGCCGTCCGCAATCTGGCATAAGGAGACCCCGTCCTGAGCATTTAGTGCCGCCTGGCTTAAGCCCCGGATCTGCCGCCTCATCTTCTCTGAGATGGAGAGCCTCGCCGCATCGTCCGCCGCCCTGTTGATCCTGTACCCGGATGAGAGCTTCTCAATCGACCCATTCATCCGTGCTGTCACGATCCCGTATGCGCGGTTCGTATTCATCGCTGTTAAATTGTGCGCTACTACTTTTCCCTTTGACATGGCTTTTTCTGCTCCGAGCCGCAAGGTCGATCAATTATCGCTTGCGGTTCGCTAAATTAAACTCGTTTCCTGAAAATTTCAGACTGCAGGGTTGATGCATAAATGCGTCAACCCTGCCCTCAAAAAAGACTCGAAAAGTAAGTGCTTCGCACTCTACAGTCTGAAAAATTCGCCGCTGGATCGCAGCATGGAGATTTATGTATATATCGGCACAAACCGATATTTTCTGAACCGCAAACTTTGCGTTGAAAGCTAATCATTGCTGAAGCAGAGACAGCACTTGCTGCTGCTGGCTGTTCGCCTGTGCCAGCATGGATTGGCCTGCCTGCTGCAGGATATTTTCCCTTGAAAAACGCATGATCTCTTCCGCCATGTCGGTGTCCCTTATCGTCGATTCGGCTGACTGTGTATTTTCTAAAACATTCTGATTTATCAGATACGCTCTTTCCAAACGGTTTTGATCCGCGCCCAATCCCGCTCTAATCTCGCTGACCTGCTTGATCAAATCCTCAACGACGGCGATCATGCCCTCGTTTAAGGGTCCGTAGCTTGCTTCTTCATAAACCTGTCCGCCTGGCAAATATTCATAGCTCGTATATGTTTTTTCTGGGACATCTACTGTTTCGGTTGTATAGACAGGCTCCGTGTATCCCGGCTTGACCAGTTCTCCCGCTATATAAAGCGGGTCATGTACTATCGTATCAACTAATTTTTGCCTGGTTTCTTTATGAGCGGGAATTGTCCGAATTGACGCAATTGTTGTTCCTGGAGCCGCATAGCTTCTTGCCGGATATTCTTCCTCCAAAGTGAGAGATTGTTTCACGCTTGTGTATCCGAACTTTCGGTAACACTCAAAAATACCCTCCAGCAAAGGCAGCTCGACCTTAGAACGGCGTTCAAAGCTGCCGCCGCCGTGGTGAATATAAAGAGGCTCTCGAGCTAAATACTCCATGTTTTCTACATATGCTTCCTGTCCATAGATTTTGAGAATTCCTTGTAAATTTCCTACTTTTCCATAGCCTTTGTCAGGATCCGGTGGTTTAACATAGCCGTAACGCTCAGAATCCGTATCAGTTACATAGTCCCTAAAGTCATAGAATGCGAGTTTATAGGGGTCATCGCCTATTGCGTACCTTGTATAATGATTTCTTACTTTGTAGTCTGAATTCCCTTGACTTACAATTCTTTGTACAAAACGCTTTGTGATGTCTTTGACATCATCTGCTGAAAGGCTTGCTTTCTGAGATTCTTCCAGCAGATCGGAAATATTAATATATACATTTGCCCCATAGTTGTCGTCATAGTAGCGTATATTATTCTCTACTTTTGTCAGAGCGCTATCAGCTCTAAATTCATAACCTCCCCGATTATCGATGAACATGATATTGTACTGGTCATTGCATGTATCGCAGGTGGTATAAAAACCGGTGCCGACAAACTTGAAAAGAGCTGAATATAAATCGTTTTTCACGGTTCGGCTGCCATCTGGATTGTCAGTGATAGTCTGACCAGTTGCGTTTGCAAGATTTGTAAAATCAAGATAAGTACCATAATTATCAGTCATTTCAGGAGACCAATTTGAATTGGTTTCAGTATGATATGTTCCGACGGCTTTTCCGTCAAGAGAATCCAGTACTTCTCCCGTCTCGTTATCAACAGTACGATAGGCTTTTCCGTCAGGTGTTTTTTGATTTATAGAGCCTGCTCCTCCCTTCGTGAAATTTTCATTGCTAATGGAAACATAGGCTGAAGGCATTGCAGGAGCCATCTCTTCTGTCGTGATGACCGTCTTTTGCCGCTCTTCGGCAGTAACATGAGGTACCAATGGATTTCCTTGAAGCACGTATAATTCGTTAAAGGCCGTGGTATCCCCTATCCGGCAGATTTCGTCATATAACGCATCAATCTCTTGCTGGCAGCTCTGCCTGTCTTCATGGGATAGGGTGCCATTCAAGCCTTTTATGGTCAATTCGTTCATCCTCTGCAGCATCTCATGCACCTCGGCCAGGGCTCCATCAGCCACCTTGATCATGCTCACCCCGTCCATGATGTTGCTGCTTCCCTGATTCAGCCCCCGGACCATGAGCCGCATTTTCTCGGATATCGAAAGGCCAGCCGCATCATCAGCCGAGCGATTTATTTTATAGCCGCTGGAAAGCTTTTCAACGGATGAATCCTTCTTTTTTGAAGTAATCCCCAATTGCCGATTGGAGAACATGGACAGCATATTATGCTGTACTACAGTTAGCGCCCCCATCTTATATTTATCCCTCCTTCGTAAATAAAGAACCTGTCATGCGCTTAATTTGCAACAGCCGCACGCCGCATCTGACGGAGCTTTTCCTTGTAAAGCCTCGTGCTCAAATTATAGTAAACGTACATATTTTGAACCTTAGTATTAAGTCCCAATAATAACTCTTAATAGCTATTATTATAGCATCGGGCAGGTTCACATAATATAGAAAATGCTAATTCTGTTATCTATATCGGATAGAAACGCTAATAATATTAGCAAAATATTATACAAATTTTTATATAATTATCATATTGGAGATGTGTGAATGGGCGATAATAGACTTGGGGCAATCCTTAAAAAGATGCGTAAATTCAAGGGATTTACTCAGGAATACGTGGCGTCGAATCTTTATATATCGCGCCAGGAATATTCCCACTACGAAACTGGGAGGGTTATGCCCTCTAGCGAGATGTGCTATAAACTTGCTAATATCCTTAGCATTTCTCCAGACCAGATTATCCCACTCACGGTCAGCGAGGAGTCCAGAAATGTTTCTACGAATAAAGTTGCAGGGGATTTTGATATAGATAGCCTTTCGGAATTATTGCAGGATAAGGATTTATTGGAGAGGATCCAAAAGCTGCCGCAAGATGAAAAAATATTGCTTTTTCTTTATAATTCCATCCCGGCTGATGACCGGGAAGAGATAATCGAGATATTGAAGATTAAATATAGGAAGCGGAAGAAAATGAATGAAAAACCGTAACGATAGTGCCTGTGTTATGATAAAGTTTGGATTAAAGCGGCTGTTGCAGCCGCTTTAATAAATGGGCATTGAGCGTACTCATGTCATCGCGAAGAGTTCCGCTTTCAGCACGAATTCCTCAAAGCGGGGCAGGCTGAAGGTGATGATCCCATAGGAATCAGTATTGATCAGGCCCCGCTCCTTTAAGTTTTCCCTGTATGGCGAGAATTGATTTGTTTCCATTCGTAGGATGTCCCGGATTTCCCTGACGGTATGCAGGCTGCTGTGTGCGATTGCGCATAGGACCTGTTTTTCTTTATTCGTCACATTTTTCCATATGGCCTCGTATGACCCGTCATAGAGCAGGGAGTCCAATCTTGAAATGATTTCTGCATCAATTGCCTTCTTCCCGGCGTCCCAAAGCAGGGAACCCAGAAGCTGAAAAGCATATGAATAGCCTCTCACGGTCTTTGCGAATTCAATCGCAGTCTCATCCGGAATACCAAAGATCTCCTTGTATTTTTCCCCTACCAGAATATCGCTTAGTGCCCCGAGCCTTACCTTCGGAAGCCGTTTAAGGAAAGTCCCGTTCTTGGAATTGGAGAGTGCGCTGAAATTCTCGGGCAAGGCGGTCATCAGCAAAAACAAGGGCAGTCCCTCTCCGATGAAGGCTTGATACGAGTGCGCAAATGTCTTCAACTCTTTGGTATTCGATGCCTCATCGATTGTTATCAAGACCCTTTTTTTCCTCTTGCCGGCCTCCTTAAGCATCTTGCGAAGCAGCGTCTCATTATCAGAAAGGGAACGCACAGAGGCACTGCCGCCAAATCCTGCGATGGACAAACTGACTTCGCTCACCAAATCCTTAAGATGTATATATTCACCGAGCTGGCTCACCGCAGAAGAAAAGAGGTCCAGGTCCGGGTTCAGCCGCAGCACGATCCAGTCGTTTTTTTCGGCAAAATATTTCTGTATGGACGTCATCAAGACCGTCTTTTCACATCCTCGCACGCCTGTCACCACATAGCCCGGCGAAGCTGGTCGGACGCTCTCGAAATCGGATGTGATGTGGAAGAATTCTTCGTTTCTGGGGATTGAGGACATGGGTTCGATCCCAAAAATAAGCGTAAATGGGTTATTTTGCATTTTAGAAGCCTCTCAATTTGGAAATCTCTTATATCTTCTTATAGGTTGAAAAAATCCTTATATCTTCTTATAGGTTAAGAAATTCCTTATATCTTCTTATAGGTTGATATTTATCTTATATTTTCTTATAGGTTTTGTCAAGAGATAGATTCCATGAGGCGAGTGTCCCATTTAGTCATTATACCGAAATCCGTACCCCTTTCAGCTTTTTCGGCAGGAGCAGGGTCAGGTACTTCGTGTACTTGGTGTGAGAGTGCTTGATATCGATTATCCCCTTCTCCACCAG
>JAGBNY010000047.1 GCA_017634175.1 Lachnospiraceae bacterium | reverse complement strand
CCAGCATTGAAAACGTGATAAAGCAGAGCATCAGGCTGATCGCTGAATTTCCGATGATGGCGATTTATGCTTACCATGCATACAATCATTATGAAAATCTGGACAGCATGTATATTCTCCGCAGTAGATTTGTCGCTCTCAGGGCGGTGAATATACATGCTGTCCAGATTTTCATAATGATTATAGGCATGGTAAGCATAGATCGCCATCATTGGAAATTCCGCGATCAGCCTGATGCTCTGCTTTATCACGTTTTCAATGCTGGTATCTTGAGCGTTCTTATCATAGGAAGCGAGGGTCAAGATACTCCTGGTCATGGAATTCATGATGTCCCTCGTGGGAGCCTTCATTATCACGTCCCGCACGAAGTTCGTGGGGAGCTTTCTGGAAAGCGCAAGGATCCTTATGAATTCGCTCCTTTCCTCATCATCAGGCAATTCCCCGAAAAGCAGCAGGTAGGTGAGGACCTCGTAAGCGTACCTGTCCTCAGAATATCTGTCTACCAAGTCCCTGATATTGTACCCTCTATACCAAAGCTGCCCATCACAGGGTATGCGTTTGCCCTCCGGGTCTATGAAAGAAATGACCTCCGAGATATTCGTAAGGCCGGTCAGGACGCCCTTCCCGGCAAGATCTCGAAGGCCTCTGTTCACGTTGTACTTCTTGAAGAGCTGGTCGTCTATGGTGTCATTTTTGATGCAAAGAGCCTTTTTTTGGGACGCATATTGCAGAATTTCTTCTTGAATCATAAGGCAACCCCCTTTTTTAGTATAATATACACAGACTGCAAAGCCGCCGCATAACCTTCGCCCCCTGCAGTCTGAATATTTCTAAGGCAAAAAACCTCTTTTATATATTACACCGTTCCGCTGCCTTTGTCAAGTAAATTAATTATGTCTACCATTATCTAATATCTTCCAGCGTTACTATTCACGCTATTGAGTAGGCGGAAAAGCGTCCCCTACCTATACTCCCCAAATGACTTTGTTACCGCCTTTACTGTTTCCTCCGCGGCGAGGAAGGCCTCGGCTATCTTCGGGTCAAACTGGGTGCCCGCGCCCTCTCTTATTATCGAGATCGCCTTCTCGAAGGGGAAGCCCTCCTTGTAGCTCCTGCGTGAAACCAGGGCATCGAAGACATCCGCCACCGCCATTATTCTCGCAGAGAGCGGGATCGCCTCTCCGGCGAGCCCCGTGGGATAGCCCTTTCCGTCCCATCTTTCGTGATGATAATAGGCGAGATTCCGGGCCTCTTCCAGATAGCCCGATTCAGGCACCAGCTCTATCGCTTTCGTAAGTATCTCCATGCCAGCCGTAGTATGGGACTTCATCTCCGCAAATTCCTCATCCGTGAGCTTCCCCGGCTTATTCAGGATCGAGTCCTTGACATGGATCTTCCCCACATCGTGAAGCGGCGCCGAATTCTGCACGTCCGAGACAAAGCCTTCCGTCAATTGATCCTCATAGATCCCATTCTTGATCATGGAGTCCGTTATGACCTTCACGTAGGCGGCAGTCTTTCGCACATGGTCTCCGGTATTCTGGTCCCTGCTCTCCACTATGTCCGCAAGTACCATAATCAGCCCATTCTGCATCTTAGATAGGGTCTCCGTCTTGTGCTGGATATCAGCCGCGTACCATAGACTGTCCTCACAGAGAGTGGCGAGGGCATGGTAAAGATTCTCAACCTCATCCCCCGTCGCAATATCAAGCTCCTTCATCCTTTCAAGGCTCTCGCTCCTGGAGCGGTCACTGTCGTAGACAAAATTGCTTGCGGCAGTAGTCATTATATTCAAAGGGTGAATGACGCTCCTCTCCGCAAGAGCCTGCCCTATCGCCAAGATGAGGATGAAGAAGCCCACGAAGATAATGACCTGCCTCATCAAAAAGCTATAGCCATCAGCCATTATCTGATCCATTGCCACGTCAGTAGCGACATAGCACTTACAAACGCCCTTAGAATCGTAAACCGGGATATAGACCGTTAGCAGCCAGCCATAGGTATCATCTGTTATTATCGGATCAATTGGCTCTCCGGCAAGGAGCTTTGGAAGCAGCGGATAGAAGGACTCATCGAATTCTATCACTGTCCCGGGCGCGGAACCCGCATCAGTCCCATCGTCCAGGTCGAATACCACATGGCAGCCGTCCTCCTCTATCTTATATACATAGAGATATCTGATGCTGGGGGAGCTTTTCTTGATATCATAGAGTACCTTTTCTGTCTCTTTGTACCCCTCCGCCGCCTTCCCATATTGGAGGAATTCATCCACTTTTTCCGGATCTATTGCATGGGTAGCAAGGCGGGTCGTCCCGTCCGCAAAGGACCTGTACTGCCTAACGGCCGCATTCCTGAAGAGAAAAAACCCGATTCCCATCGAAGCCACCGCGACCATCAATGAAGCCGCCGCCAGCAGAATGGCAGTTTTCTTACGAAGAGAGAATTTACGGCATTCCACGAGCCTGTATGTGCTGCCTTTTTTCAAGTGCCAAAAGGTAAAAAGCTTATATTTCTTCTGGAGCGAAGAATGGGATAGCAATTTGAAGAGAACGAAAACTATTGCCACCGTCAAAAACTTGTCCGCGAGATCCCAAGAAATGTTCGAGCCCAGTTCTCGTATAGTCGCGCCAAGAGGCTCATGAAAAAGGGAAAGCTTATGCTCTTCCACATAAAAGCCCTTTATCCCCCATCCAAATATCGTGCCCAGCGTACCTGCTATGCAGGCGGCCGCAACTGTATAGAGAATCACATTGACGAGGGTTATCTTCTTCATTCTCCGCACGGCCCAGGCAGTCCATAGTCCGATGAATATATTCACGACCCCATAATAAATATCAGCAGAGGAGAGAAGGGTCTCCAATACATTGGACATGAAGCCCGTGATTATCCCGGGGACAATGCCCCCTATGGCGGCCATCAGCACCGTTCCAACCGTATCCAGATATATGAAGTCCAATCCTGCTGCCTTTGTGGAAAAATACCCTATCATATTCAGAGCAATTCCAAACAGGCAAAGCAAGGCATTTATTATGAAATATCTGTCCGAATAATTTTCCTTAATATGCGATATGAGTTCCATTTCAATTTTCCTCAAACCTGCGCCCAAAACCGCTTAAAGTGATCGAGTAAAGGGAACAGCGGTTCAAAGTCCAAGCGGCCTAAGTGTCCAAGCAGTCTCAGAGCCCAAGCAGTCTCAAAGCCCAAGCGGCTTCAGTGCCCAAGCGGTCTCAAAGCCCAAGCAGCTTCAGTGCCCAAGCAGTCTCAGTACCCAAGCGGCCTAAGTGCCCGGGACAGCAGTCCATGCATTTCGGCGATCGCAATTCCATAATTCACGATCGGAACCCCCGCAGCAGCGGCCCTTTGCTGCCGACTTTCCATCTCCCTCTCATTCAGCATGCAGCCCCCGCAGTGAACGATAAGCGAATATCTCTTCAACCCATTTTCATCGGGAAAGTCCCCTCCAGAGCTAAATTCAAAGGCAGGACAGGCCCCGGAACAGCCCCTGATCCAGGCGGGGAGCTTGACGCTGCCTATGTCCCCGCACTGCCTGTGATGGGTGCAGCCCTCGGAAATCAGCACGAAGCTGCTGTCCCGAAGTGAACGAAGCGTCCTCGCACCCGCTATCAGTGAATCAAGCCCTCCCTTGTATCTCGCCATCAATATAGAAAAGGAAGTAAGATTGATCTCATCAGGCACCAAAGATGATACTTTTCCAAAGGCCTGTGAATCCGTTATGACCAGGGCTGGCGGCTTTGAAAGCCCTTTTAATGCGCCTTCAACCTCTTCTGCCTGGCAGCAGACACCCATAGCATGGACTTCGAGCAGCTCCCGCAAGACCATTTGCTGGGGCAGTATGAGCCTCCCCTTCGGAGCCGCCCCATCTATGGGGATCACTAAGAGGCAGAGATCTCCCGGGCGCACGAGCCCTGCCAAAATTGTCTTTTTTTCTCTCGACCTCGCCGCTTTCAGAGCATACGAAGCAATCAAGTCCTTTAATTCGGATATATTTTCTTCGGTTCGGGCGCTCACATAGATCTCTGGAGCCGCCTCATCCGCGCCAGCTATGCCAGATTTCCCTGTCCCGAAAATACTGCCCGGGTCATGTTTTTCAATCTTTTTCCCAAAAACACTGCCAGAATCGTCAAGACCTCCAAGAACCCTGCCTTCAGCAGAGTCCGATGTCAAGGACACACACATCTCCCGACTTAATAGGTCTGCCTTATTATGGACAATGATAAAAGGAAGCCCCTTCTCCCGAAATTGGCCGATGAGCTCCCCTTCCTTTTGTGAAAGTCCCTTTCTTGCGTCCATCACAAGAATACCTAAATCTATCTCAGATAATACCTTCTTAGTCCTCTCCACCCGCTTTTCTCCAAGGCTCCCCTCGTCGTCCAACCCGGGCGTATCTATTATGACTACAGGCCCCAAAGGCAGGACTTCCATGGCTTTCCTGACCGGATCCGTCGTAGTACCCAGATGATCGGACACAATCGAAAGCTCCTGCCCCGTGACTGCATTCACGAGGCTGGACTTCCCCACATTCCTGAGCCCGAAGAAGCCAATATGGGTCCTCATCGAGGAAATAGTTTCATTCATAAGACACTTTCAATGCGATGAAATCGCAATTAATCCATATAATACTCAACTATTCATAACCCCCTGCCCGCCACCCAGGCAAAATCTGATTTCAATCATATTTTGCGAGGCGTGGTGAACGGTAACTATCCAGAAAAGCGGACAGCGGAGCTCAAAGCGCAAATTTGCGAGTCATCTCAGGGAAGGCAGCGTCGATTCCCGATTCAAAAGTAAAAATCCCTCTTATCAGACTCCCTAATCTCTCTTATGTGAGTCCCGGCTATCTCCCTCACCCTATCCTTTGGTATCCTCTGAAGCTCCCTTTCGATCACTTCATAGCCCACCCTTTTGGTCTCAGGAGAGGCATAGTCTTCGAGATACTCCGCCAAGGTCATCAAGGCATTCGGATGGCAGCAATTCTGTATCTGCCCGCTCTTGCAAAGCGACATGAAACGGTCTCCCGTCCTCCCCTCCCTGTAGCAAGCCGTGCAGAAAGAGGGAATATGCCCGTTATCCATGAGCCAGCGCACCACCTCATCAAGGGTCCTCTGATCGGACACATCGAATTGCTCCGTATCATGCGGACGCTCCGCTTCCGTATACCCACCCACAGAAGTCCTGGAAGCCCCGCTTATCTGGGATATCCCCGCGCTGAGGAGCTTCAATCGGACAGCTTCGGACTCCCTGGTGGAGACTATCATGCCGGTATAGGGCACCGCAAGCCTTATTGCGGCCGCTATCCGAGCAAAAATCTCGTCCGAGATCGAATTATCAAATTCAGCAGGGTCTATATCGTCCGCCCTCTTCACCCTGGGGACGCTTATGGTATGCGGACCGACCCCATGCACGGCCTCCAGGTGCTCCGCATGCATTATGAGTCCCGTGAATTCATATTTATAACTATCCAGCCCGAACAGGACTCCCAGCCCCACATCATCGATGCCGCCTTCCATCGCCCTGTCCATGGCCTCCGTATGATAGGCATAATCATGCTTGGGCCCGGTCGGATGCAGCTTTTCGTAGCTCTCCTTATTATAAGTCTCCTGAAAGAGGATGTAGGTGCCGATTCCCGCTTCCTTGAGCCGCCTGTAATTCTGCTCAGTGGTGGCGGCGATATTCACGTTCACCCTGCGGATATCCCCGTGTCCGTGGTGGACGCTGTATATGGTATCCACGCACTCCAGTATGTACTCGATTGGATTATTAACGGGGTCCTCCCCCGCCTCAATCGCGAGCCGCTTATGCCCCATGTCCTGCAGCGCCATAACCTCCGCCCTGACTTCCTCCTGCGTCAGCTTCTTCCTGGGGATACGGGTATTTTTCGCATGATAAGGGCAATATAGACAGCCATTCACGCAGTAGTTCGATAGATAAAGAGGCGCAAAGATCACAATCCTGTTTCCATAAAAGGCGAGCTTGATCCTCTCCGCGATTTCAAAAATCCTCTCCACCTTAGACGGAATCTCGCAGGACAGGATGAGCGCCGCCTCCCTGTGGTCAAGCCCCGCGCACGTCCACCCCGAAGCCGTGCTCTTCGGCTCAGCCTTATCCAGAATCCGGTCTATCAAGGCCTCATTATACTTATTCTCTTCCGCAAATTTAAGCGTCTCCCGGATTTCCGCGTCGGAAATGAATTCCTCAGCCCTGAGAGACGCCTTGTCATATATCAAATTATTCATAATCTTTTTATTTTAGCACAAAATCTCCCCATTAGCAATCACAACCTAAGAATCTGTGCATAAGTAATTGACGCTGTTCATAGCAGGGCGTATAATCAATATTTCTTTTTATTATAGCAAACGACAAAATTATCTTTATTTTACTACAATTCCATTGATGAATGTATTTTAATTTAATGTCATTTACTATACCTTAATAACACCTTCACAATCACCAGGGACAATAAAAGAATGGATGTAGTGATAGACTACGCCGGGAAAAAATTCGTGTTGGAACTAAAGATATGGCGCGGAAATGCTTATAACAAGCGAGGAGAAGCGCGGCTAACCGATTGTCTCTCCTATTTCGGCCTAAAATAAGGCTATATGTTGAACTACAATTTCGATAAAATAAAGAGAATCGTCCTAAGCCAGACCTGCCTGGGAGAGCGGCTCTTAATAGAGGCCGTGGTATAGGACTTCGATATTGCTTCCCTATCACAAAAACTTCATATATTGCAAATAACGCTTGCCATCTTTTTCGCTGATTCGTTCTCCGAATAATCGAAAGTTTTGCTTTTTCTTATAAAAATAAATGAGACCTGCGTTTGCCTCGCAATCCAAGTACACTATGCCCTCCATCTTCATGCCTTAGTGCCTTCCCTTGCCAAAACTTTGGTCATAAATGCCCTAATCCGTACCTTGTCGTCAATTACGCCCGTCTTCTCATCATCTGTTCTTGGATGGACATCCTTACCAATTCTCTCCATCGCGTCAACGTACTCTTCCAAAACTTTCGGGTTATTTACTCTTATATTTTCAATTATGCTAGATGTAGCCATACTGTACCTCCTCGCAGCCAAAATATAATAGGGATCTGTCGATAAAATAGCTACAGTTCCCATGTATGATTCCCAGCCCCATGCTTTCCCTTAAATCCTATTGTGTTTTTTAATCAAGCGTTTAAGGGCAATTTAACTCAATTGCCTAATCTTTTGAAGGGAAACAAACGGCGCCTTTTTCACGAGGGCAAATATTTTCCAAAATCGTAAAACCAAAAAAAGGAAAGGATATACTTTAATAACAGTTTCGCTTGAAAGGTTTGAAATCAAGTTTTGAGCTTTGAGGCGGAGAATATCAATTAAAAGGGGAAGAGAGGGCCCCTAGTCAAGGAGGACGAAAAAATGAGGAATAAGAAATTATTAGCTGTCATATTGGCGGCTTCAATGGCATTTTCAATGAATGCTTTCACATTCGCAAGCGAGCCCGAGGTCCAGGCTGCGACAGAAATCGAGGTTGTAGGTATTGATTCTGTATCGAGTGGATTTATCGTAAGTAGCGTTTCTTCTGAACTTTCTTCTGTCGGGAATAAGGAGGATAAGAATGATGAGAATTATGAGATCAAAGCTACATCTAGTAAGTTTATAGGGATGGACACAGAAAAATATTTTTCTCAAATTCCTTCAGGATGGGACGTGAATAGTGACCCAGGGACATGGAGCACTGCGACTAAGATTGTTAGTGGAAACGGTAGTGATGGGAGCGGATGGACTGTCTATTCTCCTTTTGCATATTTTTTCGGAGATGATGTCGGAAACAACCATATAATAAGTGGTAAGCTTGTGGGTGTAGACTGGGAAGACGATATTGATGATGAGGAAGAAGTTGTATATAAAGCTATTAAGGCGGGAGATGCTTATGTGTTGGTAAGGTATGCTACAGATGTAGATTTGCCTGAGTACTATGTGAAGTTAAGAGAGGATAAAGACGGCAAAATTATTACCGATGAAATAAATAAACGGTATAACGGAAATGAGCCTATTGTTACCTATTCAGGCGCAAAACACGCATATAATAATATTTTCTTTGAAGGAAAAAATGTGAATCCCACAAAAAACAAGAAGAATCAAGACAGAGATATTTATGCTGATATAGTTCTTGTGAAATACGATTCTTCTACCAAAACTACATCTATTATAAAAGGTCTTTCAGTGAAAGATTTAATTGTTAAAAATGATGTTGCAGCATCTGTATCTGCAGATGAGATAGTTACTCCAAAGACAGGGGCTGGGTATGATGGGTATGTCGAGAAAAAAGACGGCACAATAGAATATCTCGGCTTTGACAGTTCTCCGCAATTAAAGGATAATAAGTCTTT
>JAGBNY010000046.1 GCA_017634175.1 Lachnospiraceae bacterium | reverse complement strand
ATTCATGAATTCATCATTGCGAACAGGGCGGAGGTGAAGTCTATGCTGTTGACTGAATACAACGAGGAAAAAGTCATGGAAAAGGAACGACAGGAAGGGGAAAAAAGAGGTGAAAATAAGATGAAAAAAGACATGGCGGGGCTTATGTCTTTTCTCGCATCTAACGGCAGGAGCGATGACATCGTAAAAGCGGGTCAGGACGAGGACTTCCTCAACAAGCTCCTCTCTGACTTCCGCGGCGGAATGATGGCTGCAGAGTAAGCATATGGACATATAAGACGGGTCACAGCCCACAGATGGCCACAAGAGGCTATCTGTGGGCGTTTTGCCGTATTAGGAGGATGCCGTCGTCAAAGCGGCGGCATCCTCCGCCACGCACTCGGCAGCATCGCTCCCCTTGTCAGAGCCAGCATTGGCGCCAGAGGGCTTGTCTCCATCCCTGTCGCTATTCATGCCCTGCAGCCCATCGCTCTGGGATCCCTCCCCATTGTCGCTGCTGCCTTGGCTCAGGGTCCCATCCCCGCTGGAGGTATCTATTCCTTTGCACCGGACGTGGCATCAAATTTTGGTATTTAATAAAAAAAAAGGCTGCAAACCTAATCTTAGATTTGCAGCCTTTTCCCTAGCGGAGAAGGAGAGATTTGAACTCTCGCGCCGTTCTCACGACCTACACCCTTAGCAGGGGCGCCTCTTCAGCCTCTTGAGTACTTCTCCTCGCCTGAATGATATTGCTTAAAAGCAATCATATTATGAAAATATCACTTGACTCAAAAATGTTTCAAATCAAGCCGCCTCCGCAGCCTAAATAAAATATCAACCGCAAAGACTCATATACTCTATCACATATCAACCCATGTTGTCAAGCTTTTTCTTAAAAATTTTCTGTCAATAACTAAAGCCGCTGCCAAGCCGCCAAACGACGACTTGGCAATCAGCACTCAATCTATCACTTCTTTTCAGCAGCTTCCTTTGCTATCTTCTTCGCAAGCTCGAAAGCGTCAATCGCCTCATTCCTTGCGGCAATAGCAGCACCCTCAGCAGCATCGGCCTGTCCTACGAGGTCTCCGGCCTTTGTTCCAGCCATATCAGCGGCCTGTGAAGCCTTCTCAGCATTGCCGGCAGCTTCTGAAGCCTTTGCAAGAGCAGCCCTTACAAGAGCATCCCACTGCCTTGAAACATCGAACCTAGCCTGCTCTGCATCCAAAACGATTTGATCAGCTATCACGTTCGCAGCCCTGACATTCGCATCAGCCTGAGCATTGACCTGATTCGCCTGTTCCATTACATCCTTAACTGTCTCATTGGCATCAGCCTTTGCGACAAGGGCAATCTTTTCCGCTTCATAAGCGGCAACAACTGCATCCTTCTGAGCCTGAATAGCCCTCAGTTCGGCAGCCTTTTTCTCATCGCTGTCCTTTTCATCGTCCGCCTTCTTCATGAGGTCTTTAGCATCATCGGCTACCTTCTTTGCATCCTCGAAAGCCTTGTCAGCTATCTTCTTTGCATCGTCGTCAGCCTTCTTTGCCGCTTCCTTGGCATCTTTCTCGGCATCATCGACCTTCTTCTTTTCTTTCTCCGCTATCTTCTTAGCATCTTCGGCAGCATCCTTAGCTATTTTCTCAGCCTCTTTCTTTGCTTTCTCTTCAGCTTCCTTAGCCTTCTCAGCCTCTTCATCGGCACGCTTGTCCTCTTCCTTCCTTGCCTCTTCAGCGGCCTCAGCCTCAGCCTCAGCTTCCTTCTTCAACGCTTCCTTGGCGGCTGCTACTGCAAGGGCATCATCGGCTTCCTTTCTCTTTCTCTCAGCCTCAGCCTCTTTTTCCTCAGCCTCTCTTTCAGCCCTTTGTGCTTCTTTCAATGCCTCTTCCGCTTCTTCTGAGTCCTTAGCATAGGCTACATAAGAAGTAACATTTGCAATAGGAGCTCCCATTACCATCATGCCTACCATACCAGCGGCAATAGTCCTGGTAACATTGAATTTTGCTTTTTTCATAATTTCTCCTTTCTAGAATGTTCTAAAACAAGAACACATGGAAATTGATATGGGGCATATTCTAGCACAACTTTCAAAAAATTGCAAAGATTTCCTAAAATAAAAATTCCTTGAATTGTGTATTATTTCCCATCATCTAGTATGCAATCAAAATAAATTGTATAAATTTACTAAATATAAACAATTTGTTCATATTCTATTCATAAATATCTGCTATTATTTGTATCAATGAAGCGAATAAATTTGATAATTCTTGAATCATTCATTTATTCGTTTTCAAGGGCTCATATGAGTCCGATTTAAATCTTTTGAAATTACCCGATTTTTTTCATAATAAGCCTCGAGGCCGAAAGGTCTCGGGGCACTCCTCTTTTATAAGGAAAAACAGAGCCTTGTCCCGTCTTTCACTATTCTTGAACGAAATCCATTGTCACCATCTTCCCATTCTCGAAGCTTATAGAGAGGTCGAATCTATTATGTTCTGAATTGTACACATCGTAGTTCAATTCAGTCGAGTCCGAATCATAGGGCTTATTGAAATCAAATGCAACTATCCCGAATTGGGTGAAAAGCTTGCCCAAGTCATTAAAAATATTCTTAATTTCTGAAATCTGGGCATCGCTAGGGGCATCTATCCCCTTATAATCCTCCATATCGTCCTTGGCGGCATCGCTGTCCCCGTCTTCGTCCTTAGTATGGTACGCAAGTCTCGCATCATCTATGGCTTCTGACCCGCTCAAATCTGAAAGCGGCGCTGCTGTATTCCCGTTCCCCTTTATAGAACTGGCAAGAGTATCCACCGTGGCCTCGACTGCATAGTCAGGCCCGATCGTAGCATAAGCCGAATAATTCCCATCGCTGTCCGTAGTCCCCTGAGTTATATCGTGACCATCGGGTTCCGGAGCAGGCTCTTCCTCGGTACTTTGAGGCTCAGGAGCAGTCTCGACTGGCGCAGGAGTCTCTTGAACAGGCTCTTCTACCGGTGCAGGCTCTTCTACCGGCGCTTCTTCTTCAACTGGTGCGTCTTCAACTACGGGCTCTTCCTCGGCTTCTTCAGGCTCTTCCTCCTCATCATTCTGAGCCACTGCCTCCGGCTCCTCCTCCTTCTCAGGTTCCACGTTCGGAGCATTATTAACCACAACGTTCACAGAGACATTCACCGGAGTATAAGGCACTTCAGAGACCCTTGAACCACACCCAGTAAAAGCGATTATTATAATTATTGCAAATAGTACTAATATTCTCTTCATTTTCTCATGCCGCAAAGTCTTCATTATAAGTGGAGTATTTTAACACCAATTATCATTTTTTTCTATAAAATCACAGATTTTTTAGATTTTAAATATTGAAACATCCATTATTTTCCAGTAAAATGTAAAAGTTGCACAAAATTCGTTTTTTTATATCTCTAAACTTATGTTTTAATTGTAATGGAAAAGAAAATCAATAACCAAGAAGGGGTGGAGAATTGGGAGACCATCATCCTTCTTTATAATTCAGCACTAAAGGAAATCGGAACAAAGCTGGAGATTCTCAATGATGAATTTCAGCACGTCCACCAGTATAATCCCATTGAGCATATAAAGTCCAGAATAAAGACCCCGGAAAGCATAGTAAAGAAGCTTCGGCGCAGGGGTTATGAGTCCACCATAGACAACATGGTCAAGTATGTGAACGATATCGCAGGGATTCGGATTATCTGCTCCTTTACTTCGGACATTTACAGGATTGCGAACATGCTTGCGAGCCAAAGCGACATCAAGGTCCTCTCAATCAAGGATTATATAAGGAACCCGAAAGAAAGCGGCTATAAAAGCTACCATATGATAATCACGGTTCCGATTTTCCTCTCTGATAGCTGCGTTGATACCAAGGTCGAGATACAGATCCGCACCGTTGCGATGGATTTCTGGGCAAGCCTGGAGCATAAGATTAATTACAAGTTCGAGGGGGAGGCCCCCGAGCATATCAAGAGGGAGCTTTCTGAATGTGCTGAAATGGTATCCGATCTGGACGCAAAAATGATGTCACTAAACGAGGAAATAAAAGAAGTCGCAGAAAAGCAGGAGCAGGAAGCCAGGGAAAAGAAGAAGAGAGCCACCGAAAAAGTACTGCTCAGGGAAAAAAGATATGGCGTCGCAGAGTAGATTTTTTCTCATTTTAGTGATATAATCTTGCAGATGTTTTTTTAATATAATTTTTTTCTTCAAAGGAGGAAGCTTACTGATGTCAAATGAAAAGAGAAATGTAATTGTTGGTCAATCCGGAGGCCCGACCGCCGCTATCAATTCATCGCTTGCCGGTGTATATAGGACAGCCAGGGACAGGGGATACAAAAAGGTTTATGGTATGGAGCATGGTATCCAGGGGCTTCTGGAGGGACGATACATCGATCTTTCAGAGCATATCCAGACCGGTCTGGACGAGGAACTTTTGAAGAGGACGCCTTCGGCCTATCTTGGCACCTGCCGCTTTAAGCTTCCTGAAATCAGAGATAATCAAGAACTCTACGACAAGATTTTCGCAAAACTGGACGAGCTTGAAATCGACTGCTTCATCTATATCGGCGGTAACGATTCTATGGACACAATCAAGAAGCTCTATGATTATTCCATCCTGAACGGCTCAAATATCAGGTTCGTTGGCTGCCCTAAGACCATTGACAATGACCTTGCCCATACAGACCACACTCCTGGCTATGGTTCGGCTGCCAAGTATATCGGCACATCCATCAAGGAAATCATCCGTGACAGTTGGGCTCTAGAAGTCGAAAAAGGCCAGGTCATCGTAGTTGAGATAATGGGAAGAAATGCAGGCTGGCTCACCGGAGCTGCCGTCCTCGCTAAGGGAGAGGATTGCGGAGGCCCTGATGCCATCTACCTTCCTGAGCTTCCCTTCGATGTCAATGATTTTATAGCAAAGTGCAAGAATCTGCTTTCAAAGAAGCGCTCAGTCGTAATCGCTGTTTCTGAAGGAATCCACACCGCAGACGGCAAATATATCAGCGAGCTCGGAGAGGGTTCGGAAGGGTATGTGGATGCTTTCGGCCATAAGCAGCTCACAGGAACAGCGAGATATCTTTGCAGCGTAATTGCTTCCGAGATCGGCTGCAAGACCCGCGCAATCGAGTTCTCGACTCTACAGAGGGCAGCCAGTCACTCAGCTTCCAGGGTAGATATCCTTGAGGCCTATGAGATCGGCGGCGCTGCATTGAAAGCTGCCGACGAGGGCGATTCTGGAAAGATGGTCGTATTCACGAGGCTTTCCGACGATCCTTATCAGTGCGGCACTGAAGTCAAGGATGTCCACAAGATTGCAAACGATGAGCGCATGGTGCCCAGAGAATGGATCACTGAGGATGGCACCTATGTCACAGACGAATTCGTCACCTATGTACGTCCTCTAATTCAGGGCGATGTGAATCCCATCATGGTAGACGGCATTCCGAGACATCTTTACAAGACCGGATATCAGCACATGGGCTGAATTTCAAATTATAAAATTTTAGCGAAACTATTTACATAGAGAAAGGAGGGGTTTTTCCCCTCCTTTTTCTTTATCTATCCATAGCCATTTTTCAATACTCAACAACAAAATCCACTTATGCACATCTTTTCCACAATATGTTGATAACTATAGACTATAATTAGGAATCTTGGTTGTTATTTTGTATTTGGTCTTCTGTAAGTCCGTTTGTCTGTTCTTGTAACTGATCTGATACTTCTGTTTCCGCAGATTTAGATTCTCCCTCTGAATCTTTTAAACTTTCACTTACATCGATGCTCTCAGCTATTTTTGAATCCTTTTCCTCTTCAGGATTATCCCTAACCTTGGCTATCTTTACAATCCTGGCTCCCTCTTCAAGATTCATAACCTTGACTCCGCTTGCGCTCTTTCCATGAATCGGAATATCGCTGATCCTGATCTGGATAATGATGCCGGAATCATTTATCATCATTATCTCATGATCTTCATTTACGGCCTTTACTCCGATTAAATTTCCAGTCTGATCATTAAGTCCACAGCATCGGACTCCTATTCCACCTCTTCCTTGTACCCTAAACTCTGAGATAGGAGTGCGCTTTCCTTTTCCGAATTCTGTAACCGTGAAAAGATACTCGCCTTGGGTGTTCTTCTGCATCCCAATTATCTCATCGCCCTCTCTGAGTTTCATGCCATGGACTCCCATAGCTGTCCTACCCATTACCCTTAGAGCCGACTCTGAAAATCTAAGGCACATCCCATGCTTTGTGACAAGGAAGAAATCTTCTCCAGGGCTAGAGGTCTTCACCTCAATAAGCTCATCATTCTCTTTGAGAGCTATGGCTTTAAGGCCGCTTTTATTAATATGGGCAAAATCTGAAAGCTTGGATTTTTTCAAAATCCCATTCTTTGTAGCCATGATGAGATCCTTTTCTTCATCAAAGCTGGAGACAGGAATAGTAGCGGTAACTTTCTCTTCCGGCAAAAGGTCTATAAGGTTGATGATCGCGACTCCCCTTGATGTTCTGGAGCCTTCAGGAATTTCATAGGCCTTGAGCCTATAAGCCTTCCCCATATTGGTCATAAAGACCACGTAATGCAGGGTGCTGGTCATCAGGAGATCCTCGATGTAGTCATTTTCTATGGTCGTAATTCCCTTTATTCCCTTTCCGCCCCTGTATTGCGCAGAGAAATTGTCAACGGACATCCTCTTAATATAGCCCAAGGATGTCATGGCTATGACCACGTTCTCATTCTTTATGATATCCTTGTCCTTTAAAGCGGAAACTGTCTGGGATATCTGAGTCCGTCTGTCGTCTCCATATTTGTCCTCAATAGCAGTTATCTCTTCCTTTATGACTCCTAAGAGCTTCTTAGGATCTGCCAGGATTTCCCTGAATTCCTTTATCTTATTCTGAAGCTCAGAATACTCTTCCTCCAGCTTTTCTCTTTCCAAGGCTGCAAGAGAACGAAGCCTCATTTCAACTATAGCCTGCGCTTGGGGCTCATCTATCGTCAAAAAATCAATGATTTTTTCTTTTGCTTCGTTGACCGTATTACTGGACCTTATCAGCCTTATAACCTCATCGATTGCATCTATAGCTTTGAGAAGCCCTTCTAAGATATGGGCTCTCTCTTCGGCCTTATTCAAATCAAATTTGGTGCGCCTGGTGACAACGTCCTCCTGATGCCTTAAGTAGCACTTTAAGACATCAAGTAAATTCAATACATGGGGCTCATTATTCACCAAGGCCAGCATTATGACGCCAAAAGTGGTCTGCAAGTCCGTATGTTTGTATAGCTGATTCAAAATAAGGTTTGGATTGCAATCCCTCCTTAATTCAATTACTACTCTTAAGCCCTCTCGATTGGACTCATCCCTTAAATCTGTAATACCATCTATCCTCTTGTCCTTTACAAGATCCGCAATATACTTGATGAGCTTCGCCTTATTCACGAGATAAGGCAGTTCAGTGACTATTATGACCGGTTTTCCATTTTGAAGATATTCAATATTCGTGACAGCCCTGACAGTGATCTTCCCCCTGCCCGTCCTATAGGCCTCCTCTATTCCGCTTCCTCCCAGTATTACTCCGCCAGTAGGGAAATCAGGCCCTTTAACTATACCAAGAATCTCACTAATGTCCGTTTCTCTGTCCTCATTTATCCTGTTTTCTATGATCTTTATCACAGAATCAATGACTTCCCTGAGATTATGAGGAGGAATATTTGTAGCCATCCCAACTGCAATTCCGGTAGTGCCATTCACCAGAAGATTCGGGAAGCGGGCAGGAAGTACAGAGGGTTCCTTTTCGGTCTCATCAAAGTTTGGGACGAAATCCACCGTGTCCTTATTGATATCGGACAGCATCTCCATTGAAATCTTTGAGAGTCTGGCCTCAGTATATCTCATAGCTGCGGCATTGTCCCCATCAACGGACCCAAAATTCCCATGACCGTCCACAAGACAGTATCTCATGGACCATTCCTGAGCCATATTTACCAAAGACCCATATATTGAACTATCACCATGAGGATGATATTTACCCATCGTATCACCGACGATACGGGCGCATTTCCTATGAGGCTTATCCGGTCCATTATTCAATTCAACCATTGAGAAAAGGATACGCCTCTGAACAGGCTTTAGACCGTCCCTTACATCGGGCAGAGCCCTAGAGGCAATGACGCTCATCGCATAATCAATATACGATGTCTCCATGGTCTTTTTTAAGTCTACTTCATTTATTCTGTCGTAATATTGCTCTTCCATTCAGTTCCTTAGATAGTACTCGTATATTTATACAATCGTCTCTGTCAAAAAGCTTTGAATCCCTCTATACAATACCTTATATTCAAGAGTAAAGACTTTCGCACAAAATCAGATAAACATCCTGCTTGAATCTTCAAGACTCCTAAATATCAAGATTCCTCACGTACTTAGCATTTTCGAGGATGAATTCACGCCTGGGCTCAACCTTGTCCCCCATGAGGGTCATGAAAGTCAGATTAACGTCGGATTCCCCCTCTTCATCGACAGCAACCTTCAAGAGAACCCGTTTCTCAGGATCCATAGTAGTGTCCCATAATTGGTCAGCATCCATTTCACCCAAGCCCTTGTATCTTTGAATCTTATTATTTGAGTCCCGTCCGACGTCATCTATTATTCTCGAAAGCTCATCATCTGAATAGGCATACCATACCTTTTTATTCTTCTCCAGCTTATAGAGGGGTGGCTGCGCCAAATATACATGCCCCTGCCGTATGAGCTCCGGCATGAATCTATAAAGAAAGGTAAGCATGAGGGTCGCTATATGAGCTCCGTCCACGTCGGCATCTGTCATTATTATGATTTTGTCGTATCTCAGCTTTGAAATATCAAAATCTTCATGGATGCCAGTCCCAAAAGCGGTAATCATAGCCTTGATTTCTTCATTCCCAAAGACCCTGTCCATCCTCGCCTTTTCGACATTCAGGATCTTTCCCCTGAGAGGCAGGATTGCCTGAGTCGCGCGCGCTCTGGCTGTCTTTGCGCTGCCTCCGGCGGAATCACCCTCTACTATGAAAATCTCGCAATTCTTCGGGTCCTTATCGCTGCAATCAGCAAGCTTCCCCGGAAGAGAGGTGCTTTCCAGAGCCGACTTTCTACGAGTCAGGTCCCTGGCTTTCCTGGCGGCCTCCCTCGCCCTCTTGGACTGAATAGACTTTTCGCAGATTATCTTGGCGACATCCGGATTCTGCTCCAAAAAGTAGGTGAGCTGCTCCGTCATCACGGACTCAACTGCGGACCTGGCCTCAGTATTCCCTAGCTTCTGCTTGGTCTGCCCCTCGAATTGAGGGTCCTCAATCTTAATCGAGACTATGGAAGTCAGGCCCTCCCTGATGTCCTCGCCGGTAAGATTCTCATCGGAATCCTTCAGCATCTTTGAGCCCCTTGCATAGTCATTAAAGGTCTTTGTTATGGCGTTCCTGAAGCCGGTTAAGTGCATGCCCCCTTCAGGGGTATTAATATTATTTACAAAACTATAAGAACTCTCATTGTACGAATCATTGTGCTGCATCGCCACTTCGACATAGATATTATTCTTTTTGCCCTCGCAGTAAATGATCTGATTATAAAGAGCTGAGGTGCTTTTATTCAGATAGGCGACAAATTCCTTTATCCCGCCCTCATAGTGAAAGCTATCCTTCCTTTCCTGTCCCTCTCTGAGGTCTTCTAAATCGATCCTAAGCTTTTTTGTGAGGAAGGCCATCTCCCTCATCCTCTGCTTCAAAGTCCCATAATCGAATATGGTAGTATCTTTGAAAACTTCTTTATCCGGAAGAAAGGTTATAAGAGTCCCGTGCTTGTCCGCTTCACATTCCCCAACTACAGTCTCTGGCATCGTCGTCTTTCCGCGCTCAAACCTCATCTCGTAAACCTTGCCATCTTTATAGACATTTACGACTAACCACTCTGAAAGCGCATTGACGACGGAAGCTCCGACTCCATGAAGTCCTCCTGAAACCTTGTAACCTCCCCCGCCGAATTTCCCTCCGGCGTGGAGAATAGTGAAAACAACTTCTAAGGCCGGAAGTCCGGACTTATGGTTGATTCCAACCGGGATGCCTCTGCCATCATCCTCTATTGTGACCGATTGATCGGCATTAATGGTGACTTTGATAAAATCGCAAAAGCCTGCTAATGCCTCATCGACGGAATTGTCCACGATCTCATAGACCAGATGATGAAGCCCTCTGCTGGAGGTCGTTCCAATGTACATGCCAGGACGTTTTCTAACCGCTTCCAGCCCCTCTAGTATCTGGATTTGATCAGCTCCATATTCCTGACCCATTTTTTCCACCTTATCTTCTTCGTTCATTTACATTTCCTATAATTCAATTAAAGCAATACTTAGCACTTGCGCCTTCATGCTTGCTTTAAGCTTATTGAACCATGTTCTATCAGAAAAACCTTGTCTATATCAAAATTATTTTTCACAAATTCATCCAGACCAGTGCAGGTCATGACCGTCTGTATGTTCCCAATCACCTGGAGCAGGTATTTCTGACGTTTGGAGTCCAATTCTGAGAGCACATCGTCCAAGAGCAGGACTGGATTGTCCTTAGCATGTCTCTTAACTAACTCTATCTCTGAAAGCTTCAAAGCCAGAGAAACTGTGTGCTGCTGCCCCTGAGAACCATACTTCCTTAGATTCATGCCATTCAGGAGAAAGATTATGTCGTCCCTATGAGGACCGATCGTAGTTGAAGCAACTTTTAAGTCCTTATCTCTGGTCTTTTCGAGCCTGGCCTTATACTCTTCTTTAGAAGTATCCGGAGAATATTCCAGCCTGATTTCTTCGTTGCTGCCTGTCAAAGACTTATGAATCGGATTTATTATCTCATTTAACTGTTGGACAAATTTCTCGCGGGAATTTATGAGTCCTATTGCATGGCGAGACATCTTATCATCCCATACATCCAAAGATGCTGATACTGTATCATCAATGTGACTCATACGTGTGTTTTTCAGCAAGTGATTTCTTTGCAAAAGGCACTTATTATAATTAATAAGATCATCCATGTAGAGCCTGTCCAATTGACAAGCCTCTAAATCTATGAATCTTCTTCTCTCGGAAGGTCCGTTCTTAACTAAATTCAAGTCTTCGGGAGAGAAAAAGACTATGTTCGCAAGCCCCAAGAGCTCAGACGATCTTCTTATCAATTGAGAATTGATCGAAACGGCTTTTTTCATCTTTCTTCTGAGATGCATATCGATTCTTACATCGATTTCCCTCTTGACCATGCCGAGGGTTATATGCGACTCATCTTTTCCGAATTGGATGATTTCTTCGTCCCTTGCCTTTCTATGGGACTTTGTAGTGCAGGCAAGACTTATGGCCTCCAATACATTGGTCTTTCCCTGGCCATTGTTCCCGTACAGAACGTTCACTCCCTCACTGAATTCAAAGAGCTCTGCTTCATAATTCCTAAAATCTTTTAAGCTTAAGATCTTTATTACCACCCTATTAATAGACCTTTACCTTTGATTCTCCAAAGGATACCTCGTCCCCTCTTTTTATCTTTTTACCTCTCATGGTACAGACCTGTCCATTCACATATACCTTTTCCGATTGGATAAGTTCCTTTGCCGCGGTTCCGCTCTCAGCGAGATCCGAAGCTTTTAAGAGCTGCCCTAATTTAATGTACTCATCGCCTTCCCTCAGCGAAAATTCTATGTCCATTTTATCGCCCCTCTATCTATTATTGAAATTTATCGGAAGAATGACATATGTATACTTATAGTTCTCATCCCACATGAATAAGGGGGATCTGGGGTTGCTGAGATAGAGATTTATGTCATCATCGTCTATCGCTCTTAAAGCCTCTATCAAGAATCTCGGATTGAATCCAATGAGAAGGTCTGGACCTGTCTTTGTGGCTTCCAGATTTTCATTCATAGACCCGAGAGCAGTACTTATTCTCATCTCAAGGTTATCATCCGTAAATGACATTATGACGGGCTTCCTGTCTCCCTCTTTAATCAAGAGAGTGGCTCTTTCTACGCACTCTATGAATGGCCGACGCTTCAGAGTAACTTTGAGCTCATATTCCATCCGGAACATCTGATCCAGATTGAAATATTCTCCCTGTATCAGCCTTGAATGAACGACAGTGCGTTCGAATTCAAATATAACATTTTGGTCGTTGTAAATAATATTTACCGATTTCTCGACTTCGCCAGAAAGAATACGGCTGATCTCATTGAGGGTGTTTCCAGGTATGACCAGTTTTTTCTCGCTGTAGCTCTGCCTCAGCTCTATATTTCTTATTGCGATCCTATGACCGTCCAAGGCCGCGACCCTTAGCTTGTCGCCATTTATCTCAAATAAGACTCCTGTCATTAGGACATTATTCTCATTTGTGGATATGCAAAAGATGGTTTGAAGGATGATTTCTTTCAGTGTATATTGTGAAATTGTAAACTCATTCTCCTTTTCTATTTCCGGAAGAGCAACAAAATCATCTCCTGACCTTCCTGGAAGGTTGAATTTTGAGCTTTGGCACGTTATTATAACCCTGAAATTAGAGTCCGTTTCTATGAGCACTTCTCCCTCTGGCAGTCTTCTCACTACGCTTTCAAAGATCTTGGCATCTATTGCTATTAAGCCTTCTTCTTTGACTTCACCCTTCAATAGGTTTTTTATCCCAAATTCATTATTATTGGCAGTAAGAGTAATGTTTCCGTCTTTTGCATTTATGATAATGCATTGCATTATCGTCACATTTGTCCTTGATGGAATTGCCCTGCTTACTATTGAGACGCTGTCAGTTATTGCTTTTTTTGAACAATTGATCTTCATTTATATCCTCTTATGAATAGGTAATATAGATTTTCCACAGGATGGGTTTTTGATTATTCGTATATATAAATATTTAAAAAGAGTAGTAGTAGCAGTAGTAGGGGCTGTTAATTTGTTCATAAGGCATATTTTTCCTCAAAAATCCTTTATTCCAGACCCTTGAAAATCGCGTTGATTAGGTGTCAGAAGCTGGTGGGTGAGTTGTTGATCTTTTCAATAAAAAGAATGATGATATTTTTTCTCCACAGCAAATAACACTAAGCCAACAATAAATAACATCTCGCAAATGCCCTTATTGCAAGGGCGGGAGTATCTTCTTCTTGATATCCTCTACGTCGCTTTGCAATTGTTTATTTGTGGATAAATCTTTCTCTACTTTTGAGTGGCCATGAATAACTGTTGTATGATCCCTGTTTCCCATGACTTTCCCGATCTCGGAGAGCGGAGCATCGGTTATCTCCCTGCATAAGTACATTGCAACGTGCCTGGGGAGGACGATTTCCTTGTTTCTTTTCTGTGATATTATGTCATCGGCTCCTATCCTGAAGAACTTCGCTACCTCATCTATCACCATCTTTGGGGTGATTTTTTGTGGCTGATCAGCCGTGATCATATCAGCAATGGCTTCTTGGGCTGTTTTCAGAGTTATTATCCCGTTATTCAGGTTCTTATGAGCCATTACCTTATTTAAGGCTCCCTCTAGTTCCCTTATATTGGACTTAATATTAGAAGCGATGTAATCTATGATTTCATCGTCCACGTTGAGACTCAGGGTTTCGGCGTATTGCAGGAGAATTGCCTTCCTGGTTTCGTATTCCGGAGGGTTGATGTCTACCGTCAGCCCCCACTCAAACCTGGAACGCAGCCGCTCTTCCAATGTCTCCATTGCCTTCGGAGGCTTATCGGACGAGATGATTATGGCCTTGTTCTGCGCATGGAGGGCGTTGAAGGTATTGAAGAATTCCTCCTGAGTCTGAGTCCTTCCTATTATAGACTGCACGTCGTCAAGCAGCAGGACATCTACTGTACGATACCTCTCTCTTAAATTTGCTGTGCTGCCCATTTTGATCGAATCCACGACCTCGTTCGTGAAGTTTTCACTTGTCACATATTTTACCTTCATGGAAGGGTATTTTTCTAATATATGATGTCCGATTGAGTGCATAAGATGGGTCTTTCCAAGCCCGGATCCTCCATAGATGAAGAGAGGGTTATACACCTTACCCGGATCCTCCGATACAGCAAGGGCTGCCGAAAATGGCATCCTATTATTAGGCCCGACCACGAAGGTGTCGAAGGTGTACTTAGGGTTAAGGTTGAAATCGTTCCTGTTCGCCCCCTCTGAATTATTTATTGGCAGTTTGAGGCTTTGGAGCCTGTCCCGGGTATCTTCAGATATGAATTCTACCTTGTATTCTTTGTTTAGAACCTTGGAAATTTCTACTATGAATAGGGACTTGTATTTTTTTGCGATTATGTCCACACCGGTCTGCTGTTCATTCGGAACCAAGATCCTGATTAAATCAGCCTCAACTGAAAAGATTTGAAGAGGCTTAATCCAGGTGTTGAATGGAACATCAAAGATATCATATTCCTCTTTTATGGAGGATTTGATATCTTCCCAATTTTTTGAAAGTATATCCTTGTCATTCATCTTAGATTTTCCCCAATGGACAAAAAAATATGAAACAATTATATCAAAAAAATGAAAATTTATCAACTTATGGTAGGTTTTACTGCCAACATAAAGATATGATTCGTAAAAATGAATAGTTTCAAACTTTAAAATCAGGTAATTTATAAATTTAAAGTGGAATACTAAGTATACATAAATTTTTATTCACAATATGTTGATAAGTTGTTGATAAGTGGAATTATACCATATGTTATTATTAAAAATCAAAGTTTTGCCTAGAAAATATGAGAAATTTTAAAGTTGAAAAGATATAAAAGTTATTCACATAAAAACAACAGAATGTTAATGACTGTGATTTGAGTTCACATAAAAAACTCAAATCCACCTGTTTATTCACAATTTGTGGAAAACTTGTTGATAACAATTCCACATGCCGGTGTGTTCGGTTTCTCCTGGATTTGATCATTAGCTGCGCCGAATTGCCGGCATAGAGGGTTGAGGGATGAATTATAGAAGAAATCGAGGATGTGGATCGGAAAAATGCTTGACGTATAAAGGTATACAATTTATAATAGTGAGATTGTCTGATTTGATTATGGAGGTAAATAATTTATGTGGATGACATATCAGCCAAAGAAGAGGCACCGCAAAAAGGTACATGGTTTTCGTATAAGAATGCGCACAAAGGGCGGCAGGAGAGTCATTGCTGCGAGGAGACATAAGGGAAGATACAGACTTACCCATTAAACGCTTCATGTCCAGGGTTGTTTCTTTAAGGAAATCACAGGAATTCAGCAAGGTTTACGAAGCGAAGCATTTTAAGGCCGGAAAGTATTTTGTGATATATATTCTCCGAAATGAGATGGATATAAACAGAGTAGGCTTTTCGGTAGGTAAAAAAATCGGAAATAGCGTATTTAGGCATAGGATAACTCGCCTTTTGAGGGAAGTCTTTAGGACTCATTGTGATGGTATGGCGAAAGGATATGACGTGGTTGTCACGGCTCGTCAATCCCTTAAAAGCTTTGAAATGTCTGTCGGCAGGCCAATAGGGTGTAATGATGTCTCTGGCATGATATTGCATCTTTTGCTGCTCTTAGGAGTCTATGAAAAGTGAAAAGGCTGGCTGTGTCTTTAGTAAAGGGCTATAAAAAGTATATATCGCCTTATAAGGGGGTGAAATGCCCTTATATTCCTTCGTGTTCGGATTATGCCCTTGAAGCTATTGAAAAATATGGATTCCTAAAAGGAAGTAGGATGGCCGCCTTTCGTATATTGCGCTGCAATCCTTTTTCTCAGGGTGGATACGACCCGGTAAATTAATCTAAGCCGCCGATGTAGTCCCTTAGATGGTGTTTGCATCGGTGGCCGTGTTCTTTATACCTAAATAACGGTTATAAAGGCATATAAAGGCATTTGGTAGGAAACGAATTTAAGAATGAGAGGTGTGATGCTGGAGGGGATACTTCTTACTAGGGACCAAGGGATGATTTTGGGTCCCATTTCGCTCATTTTGGGGAAGTTATTAAACTTTATTTTTAATATTTTTCCTAATGTAGGCGTTTCTATAATAATTTTCACAGTGGTTATTTACATCTGTCTGCTGCCGCTTACGTATAAGCAGCAAAAGTTCTCGAAGCTTTCTGCGAAGATGAATCCTGAGATCAGGGCGATTCAGGAGAAGTACAAGGGGCTGAAAGATCAAGAGTCGATGGTCAGGCAGAATGAGGAAATGCAGACCGTTTATAAGAAATATGGAGTCTCTCCTACAGGAAGCTGTGTACAACTTATTATACAGATGCCCATTCTCTTTGCGCTATATAGGGTAATTAACAGCATCCCGGCTTATGTTGACAGGGTTTTTTACGCTCTCTCAGGCCTGGCTCAGGAAATAATCAATTCTCCAGAGGGGATAAAGACGGTCACTGGGCTGGATGTCACGAACAAGCTGTTTAAGCACTATATAAATAATGGGAACTTTAACGGGGAAAACGCCCTGAATTCAGTTATTGATGTTTTGAATAAGGCATCGAGTTCAGAATGGGACTTAATCGGGAAAATTTCAGGTATAGATACTGTAACCTTCGATTCCGCAAGAGAATCATTTGAAAGATTTAATAATTTCCTCGGGTTGAATATAGCTCAATCGCCAATGTACATTATAAAGTCTTCATTTGAGACCGGAAATTTTCTTCTTGTCATAGGGGCTATAATGGTGCCGGCTCTGGCTGCCCTGACCCAATGGATGAACACTCTCTTCATGCCTCAGAGCAATAATAAGGGAGGGGAGCCTGATGCGGCGCAGAGCATGATGAAGTCCATGAATATCACCATGCCATTGATGTCCGCTTTCTTCTGCATAAGCCTTCCCTGCGGTATGGGACTCTATTGGATTTCAGGCGCGGTCATACGATGCGTTGAACAGGTTATCATCAATAAAAGAATTGATAAAATGGACCTGGATGCCCTCATAGAGAAGAATATTGAAAAGAACAAGCTGGCAGAGAAGAAGATGGCCGAAGTTTCTGGAAAAAGCTCTCTATCAGACTTAGCAAAGATTTCTACTAAGAATATTGGAGGTTCTGCGGGGACTTCCGATGAATCTGGGAGGTCTCATGCAAATCCAGGAAGCATTGCTGCAAAGGCGAATATGGTTAAAGAATATAATGAAAAGAAGTCCTGATAAAATGCTTTATAATTTAAATTTGGAGGGACAGCATGGATAATAATGAATATATAGAATTCTCTGGTAAGTCTTTGGAGAACGTGCTTACAGAGGCTTGCAGGCATTTCGATGTTAGTTCTGCTGAGGGCCTCGATTATTCAATAATCGATATGGGGTCGGCAGGTTTTTTGGGACTCAATAGGAAACCTACCATTATCAAGGCAAGGAGGGCTTTCAAAGCAGAAGAGATCAGGAAGAATGAGGTCGAGGCTCCTTCAATAGATATTGATAAGGCTGCACCTCAAGCTTCAGATGCAGAAGAAGTTGAAGAGAAAATCAGCGAAAGCCATGTGCCTTCGAGAACTGAGCAGGCTGCTGCTATAGAGAAGGAGGCAGATTATACGACCTCTGAAGGGGAATTGGATGATCTTGAAACTCTTGATACCCTAGATGATTCTGATTCGCCTGAGATTGAAAGGGAAAAAGAAGACCCGGAGGTAGTCACTGGGAGGGTCAAGGCTTTCCTAGATGACCTGTTTAAGTCCATGGATATGGTCGTTGAAGTTAAGACCAAGTTTAATGAAGAGAGATATTCGATGAGCATAGAGCTTGTCGGGGATGATATGGGAATCCTGATTGGGAAAAGAGGGATTACACTCGATTCTCTTCAATACCTTGTGAGCCTTGTGGCGAATAAGGGCAATGGAGCCTATGTTAGGGTCAAGGTCGATACAGAGAATTATCGTTCACGCAGGCAGAAGACCCTGGAGAATCTTGCGAGGAATATTTCTTATAAGGTCAAGCGGAGCAAGAGGCCGGTTTCTTTGGAGCCTATGAATCCATATGAACGCAGGATTATACATTACGCTCTTCAAGGCGATAGGTTTGTTACTACTCATTCGGAGGGCGATGAACCGTACAGAAGAGTAGTGGTTACTCCGAAGAGATATAATGGTGGCAGTAGAGACAGGGACAGAGATAGAGATAGAAACCGTTTTGATTGAAGGTAGGGGGCTGTGGCAATCACAGCTCCTATTTTTAAATAAAAATGAATGAGAAAGATACGATAGCCGCAATCGCCACAGGGCTCGTTGAATCAGGGATTGGCATTATAAGGATAAGCGGCTCCCGGGCCATAGAGATAGCAGATGGCGTTTTCGGGACGAGAGAGGGGAAAAGGCTGAATTTAACTGAGGCTGAGTCCCATACAATTCACTATGGATTTATTTATGATGGTCTGCGTACCATAGATGAATGTCTGATATCTATAATGAGAGCCCCTAGATCCTTTACTTCTGAGGATACTGTGGAAATTAATTGCCATGGAGGTCCCTTTATTCTGACCAAAGTATTGGATATAGTGATAAAAAACGGAGCCAGGCTTGCGGAGCCGGGAGAGTTTACCAAGAGAGCATTTTTGAATGGGCGGATAGACTTATCTGAAGCTGAGTCAGTAATGGATCTCATATCATCGAGGTCGGAATACAGCCTGGACACTTCCATAAGGAACTTAAAGGGGCAGGTATATGAGAAAGTTTGTATGCTTCGGGAATCGATTTTAACTGAGACGGCTTATATAGAGGCTGTGATCGATGACCCGGAGCATTATTCGTTTGAGAGTCATATAAGGGATTTCTCCTTATTCTTGGAAACTGTTTCTGGTGATATTGAGACTATAATAAAAGACTCTGAGAATGGCGCCATATTGAAGGAGGGAATCAAGGCAGTAGTCATAGGCAAGCCTAATGTGGGAAAATCGACCCTTTTCAATAAGCTCATTGGAAGAGAAGCGGCCATAGTCACAGACCTTGCCGGTACTACCAGAGATATATTGGAAACAGAAGTACGTTTTAATGGACTTTTAATCAGATTTTTTGATACTGCCGGGATTCACGAGACTTCTGACAGAATTGAGATTATTGGAGTCGAGAAATCGAGGAAGGTTATCCAGGATGCGGATTTGGTCATATTCATGATGGACAAGTCTTCAAAAATTGATAAAGACGATAGAGAGATATTGGACTATATTAACGGCTCTGATAAAAAGTACTTTATTCTCTTGAATAAATCTGATTTGAGTCCTGTTATTGGGAGCAGCGAATTAGAATCTTGCTTGTCAGTAAATAATGGGCAATTTTTGGGATTTATTGATATATCCGCAAAGAGAGGGGAGAACCTGGATTCTATACTGGAGAAGATACATGATTATTTCATGAGGGGCGAGATAAGCTTCAATCAGGAAGTGATATTGTCGAATAAGAGACAGATTGGGGAAATGAAGAAGGCGGCAGAGAGTATTTCAAATGTTAAGGCGGCCTTTGAGTCCGGTCTATCGGAGGAATTTTATTCTGTGGATTTGATGTCTGCCTATGAGAGCCTGGGGCGTATCATCGGGAAGAGCGTGGAGGATGACCTTGCTGATAAGATTTTCGCTGATTTTTGCATGGGGAAGTGATGAGAGAGATTAATGATTTTGACGTAGCCGTAATAGGGGCAGGGCATGCTGGCTGCGAGGCGGCATTGGCTGCAGCAAGGATGGGATTCAATACCATAGTTTTTACGGTTAGCGTAGATAGTATTGCGCTGATGCCTTGCAATCCGAATATTGGAGGGAGTTCAAAAGGACATTTAGTGCGTGAAGTCGATGCGCTCGGTGGAGAAATGGGAAGGGTCATTGACAGGACTTTTATCCAGTCGAAGATGCTGAATTCCTCAAAAGGGCCTGCGGTACATTCCCTTAGAGCCCAGGCGGACAAGGCGGATTACTCCAGATGCATGAGGAGAGTCCTTGAAAATCAGGAAAGGCTCACGATTAAACAGGCGGAAGTCTCTGAAATAATTGTCGAAGAGACAAAAGTTAAAGGTGTGAAGATTTTCTCCGGAATAACTTACTATGTGAGGGCAGTAATTCTCTGCACTGGGGTTTATTTGAATTCTAGATGTCTCTGCGGGGAGGCCGTGAAATATACGGGGCCAAGCGGGCTGCAGAGAGCGACCTATTTATCGGACTCTTTACAAAAAAATGGCATAGAGATTCAAAGATACAAGACTGGGACTCCTGCTAGAATGGATGGCAGGAGCATAGATTTTTCCAGGATGAAGGAGCAGTTCGGAGATGTGCCGATTGTGCCTTTTTCTTTCTCGACTGACCCTGAAAGCATACAGAAAGAGCAGGTAAAGTGCTATCTCACTTATACTAATGAACGTACTCATGAGATCATAAAGAACAATCTGGATAGGTCTCCCTTATTTGCAGGGGTGATAGAGGGTGTGGGTCCCAGATATTGCCCTTCCATAGAGGATAAGGTGGTAAAATTCGCTGATAAGGACAAGCACCAGGTTTTTTTGGAGCCGGAGGGCTTGAATACCAATGAATGGTACGTGGACGGGATGAGCAGTTCTTTGCCGGAGGATGTCCAGATTGATATGTATAGGACAGTGCCAGGGCTTGAGAATGCGAGGATAGTCAGGAACGCTTATGCCATTGAGTACGACTGCATCAAGGCGATGCAGCTTCTGCCCTCCTTGGAATTCAAGAAAATCAGCGGGCTCTTTGCGGCTGGGCAGATAAATGGAAGCTCCGGATATGAGGAGGCTGCCGCTCAGGGAATTATCGCAGGGATAAATGCAGGAAGAAAGCTTCAAGAAAAGGACGCAATCATCATAGACAGGTCGGAAGGGTATATTGGAGTCCTTATAGACGACCTTGTAACCAAAGAGGGCTTTGAACCGTACAGGATGATGACCAGCAGGGCGGAGTACAGGCTTCTTCTGAGGCAGGACAATGCGGACATTAGACTCCGTGAAAAGGGCTATGAGGCGGGACTTGTATCTATAGAGGAATGGAATCGTACTCAGGAAAAGGTGCGGATGATTCAGGATGAGATTGAGAGACTGGATAGGGTAAGGGTCGGATCCAGTGAAAGCGTGGTTTCTGTGTTGAGGTCGCTTGGGAGCGCAGATCCAGTGAAAGGGGTGAGCCTGAAAGAGCTTATAAGAAGGCCGGAACTTGACTATGAGAAGACCGCATTATTGGATAGTGAACGCCAAGTCTTGCCTGACGACGTGATTAATCAGATAAATATTGAAATCAAGTATCAGGGATATATAGAAAGAGAGAGAAAGAACGTAAAGAATTTCAAGAGACTGGAAAACAGGCTTATTCCTGACGATATAGACTATGATAAGATAAGCGGGATAAGGATAGAAGGGAGACAGAAGCTTTCCAGATTCAAACCAGTGTCCATAGGACAGGCTTCGAGGATTCAAGGAGTCTCCCCGGCAGATATACAAGTTTTGATAATTTATATAGATTCTTTGGAGAGGAAGGAGAAAGATAAATGCTAGCTGAAAAAACAAATGACTATTCAAATTATTTTGATTTAGCCTGTGAGGGGGGTGAGCCTATAGTTGTCCCCTGGAATGGGAATAATATGGTTATAATTCCAGAGTACAAATATAACGAATTAGTAAAGGCAAGAAATAATTTAGAATACCTTGAAAAGCTAAAGTTAAGTGATTGGCAGAAGCGACACGGCAAAGTTATTGTAAAAACAATTGAAGAACTAGAGGCTATGGCTGAATGAGCAGGATTGTTTTTACTGAGAAAGGGTTTGAAGATTATGAGTACTGGCTACGAAAAGATTTAAAAAAGATAAAGAGAATAAATCAATTATTAAAAAGTATAGAACGAGATGGCGATTTGCAAGGCTTAGGCAAACCAGAATTGTTGAAATATGAAGATGGTGTGTATAGGAGACGAATAGATGAAGTAAACCGAATGGTTTATGAGATAGAAAATAATGGAGATGTTGTGGTGAAAGCCTGTAAGGGTCATTATGAAGACTGAAAATGAATATATGTCCCGATGTTTGGATAGCATTGCTGTTAAATATGATGAAATTCAAGTGCAGAAATTGATTGATTTTTATCATTTGATAATAGAAAAGAATAAGGTCATGAATCTGACTGCTATCACGGATTTCCAAGACGCTGCGCTGAAGCATTTTGCTGACAGCCTGTCTGTATTGAGATTTGTGGATTTCAAGAAGGAAGACAAAGTCTTAGATATAGGGACAGGGGCAGGCTTTCCTGGAGTACCATTGAAGGTATTCAATCCTGATACAGAGTTTCTTCTTATGGACTCTGTGAATAAAAAACTAAAATTTGTAGATGAAGCAATAGAGAACTTGGGCTTGAAGAGAATTAGCACGATTCATGGAAGAGCGGAGGATCTAGCCCATGATTTTCACTTCAGGGAAAAATTTGACTATGTAGTGTCGAGGGCCGTGGCGAATTTCTCAACTCTGATAGAACTGTGCCTCCCGTTTGTGAAATTGGGTGGAGGGTTCGTTGCTTATAAATCAGGCAGCGCAGAGGAAGAGGTTAGGCATGGGAAAAAGTCGCTTAAAATAAATGGCGGAAGAGTCGAGGATATTGTTTCCTTGAATCTGAATGGCGAAGATATGGAAAGAAAATTGATATTCATCAGAAAAATTGATGAGACGCCGATTCACTATCCCAGAAAAGCCGGAATCCCATCGAAGGAACCCTTATGATAGGTAAAAAATGATATGTTCCAAGATAAATT
>JAGBNY010000045.1 GCA_017634175.1 Lachnospiraceae bacterium | reverse complement strand
GATACATAGGATGAATATTTTAGCTGCGGCGGCCGGGGCGGGCAATGCCACGAACGGGATATTGATGATAGTGCTATATTGCGCGGTGATCTTCGGCTTTCTATACTTCACGATGATCAGGCCCCAAAAAAAGGAGCAGACCAGGGTCAAGTCGATGCTGGAGTCCCTGGAGGTCGGAGACAGCGTACTGACTAGCAGCGGCTTTTATGGTGTGATAATTGATATCGCTGATGATACTGTAATCGTGGAATTCGGGAGCAACAGGAATTGCAGGATACCAATGCAGAAAACTGCCATTACCGCAATCGAAAAGCCCGATAATGGGACTTCAAAAGCGGCTTCTGAAAAAAAGTGAGGTAGGAGAATGAATTATAAGATTGGCTGCATAGCAGGGGACGGGATAGGGCCTGAGATTACGAATGAGGCGAGAAAGGTGCTGGATGCGGTTGGGGCGAAATTCGGCTTCGGCATTGAGTACACTGATATTTTAATGGGCGGCTGCTCAATTGATGTCCATGGAATCCCCCTTACAGATGAGGCCATAGAGGCTGCCAAATCGCAGGATGCCGTTCTAATGGGTTCCATCGGGGGAGACGCTAAGGTATCGCCCTGGTACTCTCTCCCGCCAGAGAAGCGGCCAGAGGCCGGTCTGCTCGGCTTAAGAAAGGCTCTTAATTTATTTGCTAATCTCCGCCCTTCCAAGCTCTACAGCGCGCTAAAGGGCGCCTGCCCGCTAAGAAGCGATGCTGCCGACCGCGGCTTTGACATCCTGATAATGAGGGAGCTTACGGGAGGGCTTTACTTCGGGGAGAGGAAGACCTTTGAAGAGGGCGGCTTACGCACCGCTATTGACACGTTGAAATATAATGAAGAAGAGATAAAAAGGATAGCTGTCAAGGCTTTCGAGATAGCGAGGAAGCGCAAGTGCAAGGTGACAAGCGTTGATAAGGCCAATGTTCTGGACTCTTCCAGGCTATGGAGGGCGGTGACAGAAGAAGTGGCTCTGGGGTACAAGGATGTCGCTTTGGAGCATATGCTGGTGGATAACTGCGCTATGCAGCTCGTGAAGGACCCCGCTCAATTCGACGTGGTGCTGACTGAGAATATGTTCGGGGACATACTTTCGGACGAGGCGGCCGAGATCACGGGATCTATCGGGATGCTCCCCAGCGCGTCTTTGAATGAGACAAAGTTCGGGCTCTACGAGCCGTCAGGCGGGTCGGCTCCGGACATTGCGGGACGGGGCATAGCGAACCCAATCGCGGCCATCCTTTCAGCGGCAATGATGCTGCGCTTCTCTTTGGACTTGAAGGATGCGGCAGAGGCCATAGAGAATGCGGTGGAAAAGGTGCTTTTGGACGGGATAAGGACGATCGACATAATGTCTGAGGGCATGACAGAGGTGGGCACCTCCCAGATGGGGGACGAGATTGTTAGGAGGATATGATGAGAAGTGACAATGTGAAGAAAGGGGATCAGGCAGCGCCTGCAAGGAGTCTTTTCAACGCTTTAGGATACACGAAAGAAGAACTTAGCCGCCCGATGATTGGGATAGTAAGCTCTTTTAATGAGATAGTCCCGGGTCACATGAACATAGACAAGATTGTGGATGCCGTGAAGCTCGGGGTAGCTGAGGCCGGAGGCACTCCGGTAGTTTTCCCGGCCATAGCTGTCTGCGATGGCATAGCGATGGGACATATAGGGATGAAGTACTCTCTGGTCACCAGGGACCTGATCGCTGACTCCACTGAGTGCATGGCGATTGCCCATCAATTCGATGGGCTCGTGATGGTGCCGAACTGCGACAAGAATGTCCCGGGGCTCTTGATGGCCGCGGCCAGGCTCAATATCCCGACGGTCTTCGTCTCAGGAGGACCCATGCTGGCCGGCAGGGTGCATGGGAAGAAGACCTCGCTGTCCTCGATGTTCGAGGCTGTCGGGGCGAAGGCGGCGGGCAAGATCGACGAGGCGGAGCTCGACTATTATGATGAGCATGCCTGTCCCACCTGCGGGTCTTGCTCCGGGATGTATACAGCGAATTCGATGAATTGCCTTACTGAAGCGATTGGAATGGGACTTAAAGGCAATGGGACTATTCCGGCCGTATATTCCGAGAGGATCCGTCTCGCGAAGCATGCGGGCATGGCTGTCATGGATATGATAAATAAGGACATACGGCCTAGGGACATAATGACAGAGAAGGCATTCATGAACGCCCTCACCGTAGATATGGCCCTCGGCTGCTCTACTAATACCATGCTGCATCTGCCGGCCATAGCGCATGAGGCGGGTGTGCCGCTTGATATGGAGATCGCGAACGAGGTCAGTGCGAGGACTCCGAATCTTTGCCATCTGGCTCCCGCTGGCAGGACCTATATGGAGGACTTGAATGAGGCCGGCGGGATCTATGCGGTCATGAATGAGCTTTCAAAGAAGGATCTTTTGAATCTGGATTGCATGACTGTAACAGGCCAGACTGTGGGACAGAATATAAAGGATGCTTTGAACAGGAATGAAGATGTCATACGTCCAATTGATAATCCCTATTCTCCCAATGGGGGCATAGCGGTCTTGAAGGGGAATATTGCCCCTGATACCGGCATAGTCAAGCGCTCGGCTGTGGCTCCAGAGATGATGGTTCATTCAGGCCCCGCAAGGGTCTTTGACTGCGAGGAGGATGCGATCAGCGCGATCCTCGGAGGGAAGATAAATCCCGGAGACGTTGTGGTCATTAGGTACGAGGGACCGAAGGGCGGCCCTGGAATGAGGGAAATGCTGAACCCTACCTCTGCCATAGCGGGAATGGGGCTCGGGGAAACCGTGGCGCTTATAACTGACGGCAGATTCTCAGGCGCATCCAGAGGGGCGTCAATAGGTCATGTCTCCCCGGAAGCGGCTGTCGGGGGTCCGATTGCTCTTATAAAAGAGGGGGACATCATAAAGGTGGATATCCCGAACCAGGCTCTCAATGTGGAAGTTTCAGATGAGGAACTGGCTGAAAGGAGAAAGAATTGGACTCCAAGGGAACCTAGAGTGACTACCGGCTACCTCGCCAGGTACGAAAAAATGGTCACAAGCGCTAATCGGGGTGCGATTCTAGAGGTTAAGTGAAAGTGAGCGCTTTCGAGAGGCGGAGGACAAAGGCTTTTGCTATTTTTTGAATAGAATCAACGGGAGGTTGATGCTTTGGACAGTTCGAAGTATTTGACTGGATCAGAGATAATTATAGAGGTCTTAAAGGAAGAGGGGGTCGATACGGTCTTCGGCTATCCGGGCGGAGCGATCCTCAATGTCTATGACGAGCTTTACAGACATTCCAATGAGATAAGGCATATACTCACGAGCCATGAGCAGGGGGCTTCCCATGCTGCGGATGGTTATGCGAGAGCGACCGGCAGGGTGGGAGTATGTATGGCGACGTCGGGGCCTGGCTCCACTAATTTGGTGACAGGAATTGCGACCGCTCAAATGGACTCTGTCCCCATGGTCGCGATTACCTGCAACGTGAATCTGCCTCTTCTCGGGAAGGACACCTTCCAGGAGGTGGATATAGCTGGGGTCACTATGCCTATCACCAAGCATGGGTACATAGTAAAGGACATAAATATTCTGGCGGACACCCTCAGAAAGGCATTTAAGATAGCGGCTTCGGGGCGTCCGGGACCGGTCATAGTGGATATCACAAAGGATGTCACCGCGAATAAATGCATCTTTGAGAGCAGAGAGCGTCCTGAGATTGAGAGAAAGAATAGATTCGATGATGAGACTCTTGAAGAAATGGCCTCTCTCATCAATTCATCCGAGAAACCCTTCCTATATGTGGGCGGAGGGGCTTCGATCTCCGGCGCCTCGAACGAGGTGAGAGAGCTTGCGCACAAGATAAATGCTCCTGTCTGCGACACTCTGATGGGCAAGGGAGTCTTTGACCCGAATGACCCTCTTTATACCGGAATGATAGGCATGCACGGCACAAAGGCGACTAATATCGGGGTCAGCGAGTGTGACCTTTTGATCGCCCTCGGGGCCAGATTCTCTGATAGATGCGTGAGCAATGCTAAGAAATTCGCTTCTAACGCAAAGATCATCCATGTGGATATAGACGACGCGGAGATCAATAAGAATATCAGGGCAGATTTGGGCGTCGTTGGAGACCTGAAGACGGTGCTTTCGAAAGTGCTGCCGCTTCTATCTGAGAAGCAGGATGAGGATTGGATAAAGCACATTCAGGAATTGAAGGCGGCTCACCCTATGGTCTATGAAAAGGACAGATTGACCTGCCCTGCGATAATAGAGGCCGTGGACGCTCTTACAGGCTCTGATGCTATTATTACGACTGACGTGGGGCAGCACCAAATGTGGACCGCTCAGTTCTATAGATTTAAGCACGAGAGGCAGCTATTGACGTCGGGGGGCCTTGGCACCATGGGCTATGGGCTCGGCGCGGCGATTGGGGCCAAGATTGGCTGCCCTGAGAAGACTGTCATCAATATCGGGGGTGACGGCTGCTTCAGGATGAACATGAATGAGCTGGCGACCGCCTCCAGATACGATATACACATCATAGACATAATCATTGACAATAGAGTCCTCGGAATGGTGCGCCAGTGGCAGACCTTCTTCTATGGGAAGAGGTATTCACAGACCGTTCTTCAGGATAAGGTGGATTATTGCAAGGTCGCTGAGGGGCTGGGGTGCAAGGCGTATCGATTAGAGAAAATGGACGACCTGGAGGACTGTTTGAAAAAGGCATTGTCTGAAAAGGGACCAGTCTTGATAGATTGCATTATAGATCCGGATGCGGCCGTCTACCCAATGGTGCCGCCAGGCGGTGCGATCTCGGATGCGTTCGATGCATCGGACATTAGGGCTGAATAGGGTTTAATTATAGATTTTTTGGGGGAGATTATTATGAGCAGGGTATTTAATTTTTCAGCGGGTCCGGCCATGCTGCCGGAGGAGGTGCTTCGCACCTGTGCTGAGGAGATGCTGGATTATCATGGATCCGGTCAATCGGTCATGGAGATGAGCCATAGGTCAAAGGTCTTTGACGAGATAATTAAGACCGCAGAGGCGGACTTCAGGAAGCTTTTGGGAGTGCCCGATAATTACAAGGTGCTTTTCATGCAGGGCGGGGCCTGGACTCAATTTTCCGCTATCCCGATGAATCTCATGGTGAATAAAAAGGCGGACTACATCATCACAGGGCAGTGGGCAAAGAAGGCTTGGCAGGAAGGGAAGAAATATGGGGATGCCAGGGCAATTGCGTCCAGCGAGGACCGGACCTTTAGCTATATCCCGGATGTATCCGATCTGCCAATCTCAGAGGACGCGGACTATGTATATATCTGCCAGAATAATACGATTTATGGGACCAGGTATAAGGAGCTTCCCAATACGAAGGGACATGTTTTGGTCTCGGATGTCTCATCTATGTTCCTTTCTGAGCCCATGGATGTCACCAAGTACGGGATCCTCTATGGGGGAGTGCAGAAGAATGTGGGTCCCGCTGGCATGGCGATTGTCTGCATAAGGGAGGATCTGATCAGGGAGGATGTCATGAGCGAGACTCCGACCCTTTTGAAGTACAAGGTCATTGCCGACAATGATTCCCTCTTCAATACCCCTCCTTGCTATACCATCTATGTCTGCGGCCTCGTGTTCAAGTGGCTCTTGAAAGAGGGGGGCCTTGGCGCGATTCAGAAAAAGAATCAGGAGAAGGCGGATATTTTATATGGCTTCTTGGATAAGAGCGATATGTTCAAGGGGACGGTGGAGAAAGAGTACCGTTCGCTCATGAATGTGCCCTTTATTACGGACTCGGATGAACTCAATAAGAAATTCATAGCTGAGGCGGAAGAAAAGGGCTTCATTAACCTGAAGGGGCATAGGAGCGTCGGGGGCATGAGGGCCTCGATTTATAACGCTATGCCGAAAGAGGGTGTAGAAAGATTAGTGTCCTTTATGGAGGACTTCGAGAAAAAGAACTCATGAGAAATAGCCTTATATAGGAGGGAGACATGTTCAAATACCATTGCCTAAATAGTATTGCCGCTGCGGGCATTAACAGGCTCGGATCCAATTATGTGAAAGTGGACGATATAAAGGACGCAGACTGCGTGCTTGTGAGATCCGGGAAGATGCATGGCCTCACGGTCTCGAATAACCTGCTGGCTGTCGCGCGTGCCGGGGCGGGGGTCAATAATATTCCCATTGATGAATATGCGAAGAGAGGGATAGTGGTCTTCAATACTCCCGGCGCGAACGCCAATGGGGTCAAGGAGCTTGTCATAGCTGCGCTGCTCTATGCTTCGAGGGGGATAGTTGAGGGCATTAATTGGGTCAATTCCCAAAAGGCTAATAAGAACATTGCGAAGGACGCCGAGGGCAAGAAAAAGGACTTTTCAGGCACTGAGATAGAGAGGAAGAGGCTCGGCGTCATCGGCCTTGGGGCGATAGGGGTCAAGGTCGCCAATTCCGCCGTGAATCTTGGAATGGAGGTCTATGGCTATGATCCCTATATCTCCGTGGATGCTGCCTGGCATCTATCCAGGGCCATCCACCATGTGCTGAACGTGGAAGAGATATATGCGAACTGTGATTTCATAACGATCCATGTGCCCTTGATGGAAAGCACGAAGAAGATGGTCGGGGCCGATGCGATAAAGATAATGAAGGACGATGCGGTCCTATTGAATTTTGCCAGGGATGAGCTGGTTGATGAAGCCGCTGTCGTCTCCGCATTGAAGCTTGGAAAGCTTAAGAGATATGTTTCGGACTTCCCGAATCCTACAGTGGTGGGGCAGGAGGGCTGCATAGTGACTCCCCATCTCGGGGCCTCTACTGAGGAATCAGAGGAGAACTGCGCAATAATGGCGGTGCAGGAGCTAAATGGCTTCATGGAGAACGGGAATATCATTAATTCCGTGAATTTCCCGAGGATTGACATGGGCATGTGCGAAAAGCCCTGTAGGATTGAGGTTTTCCATGAGAATACAGCTAATAAGATCACAAAATTCTCTGCCGTGATGGGAGATGCGGGGATCAATATAGCTGAAATGGCGAATAAGTCCAAGGGAGATCTGGCTGTCTCAATGTTCGACCTGGATTCGAAGGTCGATGACAAGATAGTGCAGCAGATAGAGAGCCTTCCGGGAGTTATAAGAGTAAGGGTTATTAAATAGGAGAATATATGGCTGATTTCAGACCTTTTAAGAGCATTAGACCCAGAGAGGATTTAGCGAGCCGTATAGCGGCCCTGCCCTATGACGTATTTTCCAGCGAAGAGGCGAGAGCGGAGGTCGAGAAAGAGCCCCTTTCTTTTCTGCGGATCGACAGGCCTGAGACGAATTTCGAGGAGGGCTTCGATCTCTACTCGGATCAGGCCTATGATAAGGCCGCTGAGATTTTTGAGTCCATGATACGGGATGGCCAATTCATACAGGACGATGAAGAGTGCTTTTATCTTTATTCCCTCACAATGAGCGGCAGGACTCAGACTGGGATTGTGGGCGTTTCGGCGGTCGATGACCTTGAAAAGGGAATAATTAAGAGGCACGAGAACACCCGTGAGGACAAGGAAAAGGACCGTATCAGGCATATTGACAGGCTGAATGCGCAGACGGGTCCCATCTTTCTGGCTTTTAGGAGCGGAGCGGATAATGGGGTCATCAAGGAAATCGCTCTTGGCTCGAAGTCCCCGATTTATGATTTCACGAATGAGGACGGGGTGAGGCACAGGGTATTCAAGATAGGAGATAAGTCCGCTATAGCGAGGATCCAGGGAGCCTTTGACGGGATTTCGGATATTTATATCTGTGACGGGCATCACAGGTGCGCTTCTGCAAGAAGAGTTGCACAGCTCAGGCGAGAGGCCGATAGCGGGGCTTCTGACGCTTTGGCCGGCAGGAGGGAATACGATTATTTCCTTTCAGTGGTCTTTCCATCGGACGAGCTGTGTATCTATGACTATAACCGATTGGTAAAGGACCTGAATTCCCTCTCTGAGGACAGGTTTTTGGACAGGCTTAGGAAGAAGTTCATAATAGAAAGCAAGGGGGATGAGGCCTATAGACCAGAGGCTAAGGGGAATTTTGGAATGTACCTTAGCGGCTGCTGGTACCGGTTAATATTGAAGGAAAATCCTCTTATTGATGACCCGGTATTTGGACTTGATGTGTCTATTTTGCAAAATGAATTATTTTCACCGATTTTGAATATTGAGGACCCCAAAAGGGACCCAAGGATAAGCTTCGTCGGCGGGGTGAGGGGACTTAAGGAGCTTGAAAACAGGGTCGATTCCAGGGAATATGCGGCGGCCTTCTCCCTCTATCCCACTAGCATTGATGAGCTTTTCAAGGTTTCTGATGCCGGGCTTCTCATGCCTCCAAAGTCTACATGGTTTGAGCCTAAGCTCAGGAGCGGACTATTTATACATAAGCTGGGGTGATTATATGAATAAAAAACTGTACGCTTTAATGGACTGGGCTGAAATAGAGGCCATCACCTATTCAGAATCAGTCCATCCTTTCAGACTCCTGGGGCCTCACGCTGCAGGAAAGGATGCCGTGGTACAGGCGTTTTTGCCCAATGCAAAGAGTGTGACCCTTTATGCCGAGAAATCCAAGAACCCGGTACCGATGGAGCTCATGGACGAATCGGGGTATTTTGCCTGCATTTTGAAGAAAAAAGTCCCATTCAAGTACGAGCTGGAGGTCATTGACAAGGACGGGAGACAGAGTAGATTCTACGACCCTTATGAGTTTCCGCCCCAGATAACGGACAGGGCTTTGAAAAAGTTCAATACGGGCGGGAACTATAAGTCCTATGAGATGCTGGGCGCGCACCCGATTGAGATAGAGGAGGTCGTGGGAACCCTGTTCTCTGTCTGGGCTCCTGAGGCTCAGAGGGTGAGCGTGGTAGGCGACTTCAATGAATGGGACGGCCGCATTCATGAAATGGAGAGAAGGGGAGACAGCGGGGTTTTTGAAATCTTCATTCCGGGAGTACGCGCCGGGGCCCTTTATAAGTATGAGATCAAGACGGCTCAGGATAATATTGTTTTGAAGTCCGATCCATATGCTATAGACAGCGAAATGCCGCCGGGAGACGCATCCATTGTGTCCGATTTTTCTTCCTTTAAGTGGACGGATAGTGAATGGATGGATAAAAGGAGGAAGGCAAATTTTGATGATAAGCCGCTGTCGATATATGAAGTTAATCTCTTGAATTACCTGCCGCAGTCAGCCGAAGATGCTTCTGATGGGGATGTCAAGGCTCCTTCAAGGCTTCCGAGCTATAGTGCCTTAGCCCGGGCAGCAGCGGGAGAGATGAAGGACATGGGCTATACCCATATCTGCCTTGCGCCATTCTTAGAGTACGAGGGCGATTCTTGGGGCTATGAAAATACCAGGAATTATTTTATCCCTACTAAGAGGCATGGAAGCAGGGAGGAATTTGCCGCCTTCGTGGACTATATGCACTCCGAGGGAATCGGGGTCATAATGGAGCTCAATATTTCTGACTTTGTCAAGAGCCTCTCGGGGCTTGAAGGCTTTGACGGCACCGCCCTCTATGAGAATGAGGACTATAGGATAAGCTGCAGGCCGGACAGGGACAGCCTGAAATTCGATTATTCTAAGACGGAAGTCGTGAATTTCATGATAGGGGTCTGTCTCTTCTGGGCTGATAAATATCATATAGACGGAATAAATGTTTTGGACCTGGCTCCGATGCTCTATAGGGATTTTCAGAAGTCCGGAGATTGGGTGCCAAATATCTATGGGGGCCCGCAGGACTTGGCTGCCGTAGATTTCTTGAAGACCCTGACATCGGTCTTTCATAGGGAGGCTGAGGGAGGCCTGCTTATAGCGGTGGATAGTTCGGCCTGGCCCGGGACCACGGCGGGCACACAGGACGATGGATTGGGCTTTGATTTCAAGTGGAATCTGGGCTGGAAGAATGATTTCCTCTCATATATGAGGCTAGATCCGATTTATAGGACTCATCACTATGGGGAGCTTTTCTTCTCTTTGGTCTACGCTTATTCGGAGAAATTCATTCTGAGCCTGTCAATGAGGGATTTCACACAGGAATCATTGATGAATGTTTTCCCGGGAGATGACGACCACAAGTTTTCTTGCATGAAGGCCGCGCTCGGGCTCTTCCTGACCTTTCCGGGTAAGAAGCTTTTCTCAATGGGGCAGGGATATGCCGAAAGGGATCCGTTCAGGCCTGATACGCCAATTAACAGGACTTATGATAAGTTTGAGGCGCATGAGCAGGTGCATCAGTGCTTCAAGGACATGATGAGTCTTTATACGAGGGAGAAGGCCCTTTATGAATTGGATCAGGAGAGCGAGGGCTTTGAATGGATAAATTGTATCTCTGCTAACGAGAATATCTTTGTATATTTGAGAAAGCCCAAGAGCGATGGAAAGATGCTTCTCATAGTATTGAACTTTGAGAATATTCCAAGGAAGAAATATAGGGTAGGAGTCCCTGATAAGGGTCATTATAAGGAGATCTTTAATACTGACGCTGAAATTTACGGGGGCTTTGATTTCAGGAATACAAAGGTCTATGAAGCTGAAAAATGGGAATATGACAATAGGGAATATTCCATTGCGATAAAGGTGCCGCCTTTATCCTGTATAATATTTGAGTGCGAGGATTAATAATGCCAATTGATGCGATAAATACTGAAGTCATATCTGAGAATGCGGCCACAGCGGTTCAGGCCGTGGAAGTCTTGAAAACTGACGTGACTGACAAGGGGGCCTGGGAGCAATTCTTTTCAACTGTGCCAAGCCTGGCAATGGGACTCGTAGGGAGAGTGGTAATCGCCCTGGTCCTTTACGTGGTAGGCACAAAGATCATAAGTTTTGTCACGAAGATAGTCAGGAAATCTTTGGACAAGGCAGGGCTTGAGAAGGGGGCTTTGAGCTTCATTGTGGCCTGCGTGAGATTCACCCTCTATGGGGTGCTGGTGCTTACCGTCGCTTCCAGCTTCGGTTTCGATGCCACATCTATCGTGGCCGTCATCGGTTCCTTCTCTATCGCAGTCGGTCTTGCTCTTCAGGGCAGCTTCTCGAATCTTGCGGGAGGAGTGCTGATCCTGCTCTTGAAGCCCTTCGTTGTAGGCGATTACATCATGGATCATTCAAATGGGAGGGAGGGGACCGTCACGGATATACAGATCTTTTATACCACCCTCCTGACCGTGGACAATAAAGCGGTCTTGATACCGAATGGGGCTCTGTCCAATAATTCAATCACTAATCTGACAAAGCTGCCTAAGAGGAGGATAGATTTCTCGGTTGGGATTAGCTATGAATCGGACTTGAAATTAGCCAAGTCCCTCTTAAAGGGCATATGTGAGAGAATTGAGTCTCGCTTAAAGGATACTGAGGTCGAGGTCTTCGTGAGGGAGCTGGGGGACAGCGCGGTAGTGCTCGGAGCCAGGGTTTGGATCCCCACGGATCAATACTGGCCGATCTTTTGGAAGCTCAATGAGGACGTGAAGCTTTGCTACGATGAGAATGGGATTTCGATTCCTTACAGCCAATTGGATGTACATTTGGATGGGAGCTTAAGCGGTTCAAAATGATCTTTTCAGGGCTTTTAGCATATTATTTCGATAGAAAAGCGGAGGACACGGTGCCGTCCGCTTTTTTTCTATTGATGATTCTTTTATATGTTTTGGGAATAATTGGCAGAATAAGGCATGGAGTGCTGCTTTTAGGTTTTTTCCTGGTATTCATGGATTTCCTTCTCTTTTTCTGTATTGGACATAGGTGGAAGAAAAAGATTAATAAAACTTTGAATAAGTCTCAAGGTTTTAAATACGTTCTATCGAGCAGTGAAGCCTCTGCGAATCGTGAAGCTACTGATGAACAAGGAATCCCAGTCAATTATGAACTCTCTGCGGACTCAGGTAATTTTGCCAATTCTGAAGTTTCTTCAGATCCAAAGATTACTAGTGGCGCTGAAGCTTCTGCAGGTCTTGGAGTGCCTACGAATTTAAGAGCAGTATTAGGGGATTTTTTATCGGTTTACAGGACACCGGGGCTCTTTGTTCTATTCATCGTGCTCCTATTTTTTGGATTCCTGTACAGGAATTCGCAGGTCCTGAATTGGGACGACTTGAATTACTGGGCGCTGTTTCCCAGGAATATGTATGCGATTGACGGGGTTCCGACAGGGGCCATGTCGGTAAGCCGTTTTCGGGACTATTTGCCCATAGTACAATATGCCTATTTTGCTGTTTTTAAGGTGATAGGCCGCTTCAGCGAAAGCGCGATGTTCATCGTGAATGAGACCCTGATCCTTCTTTCTCTTTCGCCGTTTTTCATTAAAAGTCCGAATAATACTACATTTACCTATTTTTTGAAGGTGCTAGCGGGGATGATTTTTCCCTATCTTTGCATGATGCAGCCGCTCTACTGCCTGGGAGTGGATTCGATCCTGACCTGCCTCTTTGGATATCTGATCGTGTCGATCCATGAGGAAAGGCGCGATACCTTCCATTATTTGAGAATAGCCATATTGATTGCCATGCTGCTTCTGACGAAGGCCGCGGGGATATTCCCGGCAGCAGTGGGAGTCCTTCTTTTTGCCATTGATGAAGGGTTCGGCAGTCACTTTGCCGGAGCCCCTGAGAAAATGAGCTCCTGGCTCAAAAAAACTGCTATCGTCTCTTTCCCTGGATTCCTGCTCTTTCTTAGCTGGAAGGTATTCTGCATATTAAAGGGCAATAGCTCGTACTTGAGCGACAGATTTGGCAGAAATCTTGCGGGGGGAAGCGACGGCCCTGCCCTTCCTGAGTATGCCGGGTTCACTATTGCAAAATTCATAAGAGCCTTCTTCAATTTTAACTTGAACGGGGGAGATTTTGGCATAACGCCTGCGATTGCCCTGGGGCTATTTTTGGCGGTATTCTTCCTATGCTTGAAGTGCAGGAAATCCTCACTCAGCGTCAGAAGCGGCATTTTTCAAAGACCCGGGGTCTTTATCTCATTAGGAGGGCTTTTAATAGGATATATTGGCTACTGCCTTATGCTGGTTTACGTATATATCTGGGTTTTTGATGAGTGGGAGGCCATGTCGCTATCAAGCTATGACAGATATATGACGGTATTTTCAGGTCTCTTCCTTTATCTCGCTCTTTATATGGGTCTTGAAATCTTCACGCAAGAAAAGGCCAGAATGAGCTCAAGTCAAGCCAAGAATCTTTTAGATAAACTTCGGTCTGCCTTGATGCCAGTTTTACTAATTCTTCTGGCTTTGACCATGAATTATCCTTTAATTTATGAAAGCTTCAATGATGGGGCTTTTAAAATAAAAAATTCGAACCAAATTGAGGTTAAGGGGAGGTGCGAGGAAGAATTCGGGAGGCTATTCGCAGGAGAAGGCAAGGAGATGAGAGCGGGACAAAAGCTGCTTATTGTGGACGAAGAACAGGACAATGAATTAATACAATTCACGAGATATGCGGCGGTGCCGGTCGTGACAGAATATCTTTCCCTGGATGGGGAAGATGCGGATAGCGATAAGGCTATGAAAAAAATATATGAAAAATGCAAGAGTGAGAAGATAGATTTTGTCTATTTGAGAGGCCAGGGGCTTATGGCAGCCCCTGGATAAGTCTGAAGGCGGTCATAAAAGATTGTTCTTTGTGATTCGTTTTTTTGCAATTACGCAGGATTCTTCGTACCTTATCTGCCGATAATAATGATGAGTATTTGTGACTCAATGCGTTTTAGCTGATAAACAATGCTTTTTTGAATACATCAGCAGCTTTGCTGATGTAGGTTTAGGCGGCGTTTTTGAGTTCGCTGCTATCAGGGACGTACTCTGAACCCTCGAATTCGATCATTTGGCCATCAGTGTGGATCCTTATGTCCCCATCTCGGGTCCTGTATATCCTTGAGCCTGCTCTATTCAGGGCCTCGATAGTTTCGATATCTTCCGGGCTATCGTCTGAAGAGGTGAGGATGGAGTAATCGGGGCTCGTAAGCTCAATCAGCTTGGGAAGGCTCTGCTGAAAATGACCATGATATGGGACTTTTAATACATCCGTATCCAAGTCCTTTAGCTCCAATAATTCTGCCATCCTTTCGTCCTGGGCGTCCCCGGTGAAGAGCATCGAGAAATCCTTGTATCTCATTGAGACTGCGAGAGAGGAATTATTGTCATCTTTGTCAGAATAATCTTCTTTCAGGGCCGGATAAATCGTATAATTGATGCCATCGATATCCATCTGAAGGGTCTCTGTCACAATGCTGCTTTCCTGATTTGTCTTTTCCAAGGCTTCGAGGAATTTGACTGTCCTTTTATTGTCATTCGTGATCCTGGTTGTATAGATACGCTCTATCGGCAGGGCTTTCACTAGCTTGGATGCGGCACCTACGTGGTCCTTGTCGAAATGGGAGATTATCAGCATATCGAGCTTGGACACGCCCTGGTCCATTAGGGAGGACAGCAGCATCTCGAAATCGTCCTTATAGCCGGTGTCGATCATTACAGCGCTATTGTCGGTACGTATGAGGAAGGCATCGCCCTTGCCCACGTTGTAGCAGGTGATGAGGGCGGCGCCGGTTTCAGATACTTTAGGAGAAACCGCTTTGGTCTCATAATTGGACTCAGAAGAAGCTTTTTCATCAATCGGCAGGGCGGAAAGACCTTCCTTGCTACACCCGGCATTGGCGATTATCAGGATTATTAAAAATATCAGGAGTTTTTTCATCGGAATAATGGTATCCTTCATGTGTGCGGAAATTATGTTGCAAAGAATGAAAAATTATAACATAAAGTCAGGAATTGTAGCAAAATAATATATTTTGTGACAGGTCATAAGGAGCCATAAGCAAATTCTACGAGGTGTGGGCAGTGGGTTCTGAAGAGTTACAGGTAAACAAGATAGTATGATAGCGGAGTCAATAGGTGCTTTTGACCCCGGCAACAATAGCATATTATTTGTATATGGAATTTAAGCTTTGATGAATGGTCTTGGAGATTATGAAAGAATACTTAGTGAGAAGAATAGCGTTAATATTGGTGCTTATAATAGGGAGCTGCCAGGGGTCGTTATTTACAATATATGCAAAAGAAGGTGAGGTGTCCTATGACCAGGCTCTAGAAACTGAATCTATTGGGAGCTATGAAAGCCCGGAGAGCGGCTTTTTAAGCGACTCCTTTAGCGGCTCAAAGAGCGGCTCTTTGAGCTTAGAATCGGTCGATTTCTCCAAAAATGAGGAAATCGAAGAGTTTTCATATGAGGGAAGTGAGCCGATACCTGAGATTCGGTATGCGGGAGAGGGCGATCAAGATGGTTTGGCTATAAGCGCTGCTTCTGAAGATTTGATTAAATACATTGTCCCGATAAATGAACAGAGCTTCCCGGATGAGAAATTCAGGGCCTACCTCACGGGCGAGAGCGAGAAAAGAAATTGGGTGCTGCCAAATGGACAGAAATATATCTTGACGCCCTCCTTCAATTACTGCGTTTGCGAGAATATGGGGATTGAGTCCTTGTCCGGTATCGAGAAGCTGCCCTATGTTGCAGTGCTTAAATGCAGGAGGAATAGCATTTCAAGCCTCAGCATAGGGTCAAATGCCTATCTTCAATATCTGGACTGTTCCTATAATAAGCTTAACGGCCTCGATGTTTCAAAGAATCCGGGTTTGCAGGCCCTGATGGTGTCCCATAATTCAATCACTGAGCTCGATATCTCGAATAATAAAAGATTAGTCGGCTTTGCCTGTACCTTTAATGGGATTGGACTTTTGGATTTCCGCGGGAATACCGTGATTGACCCTTTTCAGAATGATAAATTCAACGTGGCGATGCAGCAGGGAAGCCTCACTATACTCTGTGACAGGGGTTCCAAGATGGAAGAGTTCTGCAGGCTCTATCTTTATTCCTATGCCTACGAATATCTGGCTCCGAGGAGGAAGGGGCTGCTTTCGGGCAATTCCTTGGAGATTGCCAAGGGCGAGAAGGTCGACCTAAAGGGAGTGCTGCTCTTAGATAAGGACGGAGCAAGGAGTCTCATTTCCAGCGATAAATCGATTGCTTCAATTGATAAAAAGGGAGTGATCAAAGGCAAGAGGGCGGGAAAGGCCAGGCTCACCGGGACTGCGAAGAGGAACGGGGTTAGCGTCCCGATTGATATAGAAATCTCTGTTTTCAAGCCGAGCTTTGACGTGAAGAAGCTTAAAGCCTCATCCCTATTGGAAGAGGTGGATTTATGGAAGTACATCAGCGGGACCGCATACAATGCCGACAGCTATAAGAGTTCCAAGCCCGATGTATTGGATGTTGACCCGGCTACGGGCAAGCTCATACCTAAGAAGAAGGGCAGCGCCAAGGTGAAGGCCTATTATGGGACAGGGAAAAATGCGGCTTCGATTTCAATCAAGGTAAAGTCCGCAGTACCGCACCTTAACAAGGAGAAATTAGACCTGAAGAGGGGAAAGAGCTATAAGATGCGAGTAAAGGACTTCGATGGGGGAGTCGTCTGGCGCTCTGCTGACCCGACTATCGTCAGTGTGGATTATTCATCGGGCATGCTCCAGGGCATTTCCCGAGGCACAGTGAACGTGAGCGCCATCCTCTATTACGGTACGAAAGACCAGACAGAGCTCACTTGCAAGGTGACGGTTACATGAAATCTATAGAATGATGTCGGGGTCATAACCCTATAATCACCAACTCGACAACTATATATGGACGATCCAAGGACGAGAAATCACCATATACAGTATGTGTCTGTTGCGAAAATGGCTTTTGACCCCGATAAGTGATGGCTGTTGATTTTTCGTCATGGTGGCGACCCTGATATTTGGGTGAGTCCCATTAATGGTCAATTTATTTCTGTGCCTCGGCATAAAAATGGTCGGTATATAATATGCTTAAAGATGCGGGAATAAAGTAGGCAGGGGGTATTACAATGGCTCAATATGTGTATCCAGCTATATTTCACGAGGCTGAAGAGGGGGGATATTAAATAGATTTTCCGGATATCAAGGGATGCATAACAGAAGGTGACAATTTGGCAGAGGGCATGATTATGGCGCAGGATGCGCTGTCTTTGATGCTTTGCACAATTGAGGATGAGTGTGGGGAGACACCTCTTTCCTCGATAGGCACCGTTTCGACAAAAGACGAAAAGGAGACAATTCATTATATTGCTTGCGATACGGATGCCTATCGGAGAATGATTGGACTTCAAAATGCGCTAGAGGGGAAAGTTCATTCCCTTTGAGTGAGGTTTCTGAGGGACTTCTTGTCCTCTTCTGAGCTCTCCACATAGCGGGTGGTGCTCGCTATGCTGGAGTGGCCTAAGAGCTTCTGGACCCTCTCTATATCGTGGGTCACATTCAGCATTTCTTCTGCGAAGGTCGTGCGGAGCTTATGGGGGGTGATCTTCCCCGCCTGCCTGGCCACATTCGCCTCTATATATCTTTTGACAAGGCGCTGCACCGCGCGGACATTGATGCGGTGGGCGCTTTCTTTTTCTTTTTTGCCGTCCTCCTTGGAGATATTCCTGCCGAAATTTAGGAAGATGGCCTTCTCGTCCTTTGCGGGGGCGTAGCTCTGCCTCATATCGAGGTACTCCCTTAGAGCGCCCTCGGCCTCGTCGCTCATATAGACATAGTCCTCGCTCTCTGTGTCCCCTTTTCGTACCACGGTAAGGCGGTGCTTCTTGAAGTCCACGTCGCCCAGATCCAGGCCCACAAGCTCCGAGATACGGATTCCGGTGGAGAGGAAGATCATGATTATGGCGAGGTCGCGCACAGAGTTCTTTTCATGATACTTTTTTTGATGCTTATTCAATCCATTTCCGGACTCGATCCCATCCAAAAAGTCCTTTTTTTCGTCCTTGTCCAGATAGGTCAAGTGCCTCTCCCTCTTATCGCTCACGGTTATATATTCAAAGGGGTTCTTATTGATGACCCCGTGATAATCCAGGAACTTGAAAAGGCTTCGGAGAGAGGTCAGGAAGTGCTTCCTGGACGCTATGGAGTGGCTGTCCCGGATTGACTGCATGAAGAGCGCGGCATCGTGGCTCGTGACCTGTGCGAGGTCTGAATTCGCTATTTCGTTTAGATTCTTCCCGTTCAAGCCCTGTTTTTCGGATATTAAAAATTTGAAAAACTGCTTATAGTCCTGCGAATAGGACAGGGCAGACTGTGCGCTCAGGTTCCCCTTTGCCAGGAAGAACTCGCTGCAGGCCGGGGGCAGCTCGCTTATAATGATGTCGGAGCGCTTTCTCGCCTCTATATTCGTTTTTTTCTTGTATTCTTTGGACATATGCAGAAAACCTCATCTGACTCTTCAGATCTACCTCAATATCGCGAAAATCACATGCGAGACATAGATCGCGACCAATATGCCGCCCTCGACCCGGCTGATGTTCTGGGTCTTTGCGAAGGCGAAGACAATGATGTTTAGGACCATGAGGATGGCCAGGTCGGTGAGGGAGGCCAGGTTCACGGCTATCGGGTGGATTGCGCTGGAGGAGCCGAGGATCAGGAGAAAATTGAAGATGTTGGAGCCTACAACGTTCCCCGCTGCGAGATCGTTCTGCCCCTTTCTGGAGGCTACTATCGAGGTGACGAGCTCCGGGAGGGAGGTCCCCACTGCGACGATCGTGAGTCCTATCAAGGTCTCGCTCATGCCGAAGGTCGATGCTATGTACTTGGCTCCGTTAACGACGAAGTCTCCACCCTTCACTATGCAGATGAGTCCTATGATTATAAAGATGATGCATTTCCACAAGGGCTGGCTTTTTCCTCCCTCTTCTTCATGAGGGTTCTTCAGGGCGGAAATTATCAGCATGGAGAGATAGGCGATGAAGATCAGCAGAAGGACTATCCCATAAGGGCGGCTCATGAGACTCACGTTGTCCGCCATCCTGGCTCCGTTCAGGTTTCCGCTTGATAAGGCCGGGACGGCAAGCCCTAAGAAGATCAGGGCGGTGATTCCCATTAATATTGGGAAGTCCCGCTTCATTATGGCCTTGTCCACCGGAAGGGGGTGGATCAGGGCGCAGACACCCAGGACGGACAGGAGGTTGAAGATGTTGGAGCCTATCACGTTGCTCATTGCGATCTCGTTTGAGCCCTTTATGGCGGCCGAGACGCTGACGGCCAGCTCAGGGGCGGAGGTGCCCATCGCGACTATCGTGAGTCCGATGATTACGCCCGGGACCTTGAAGATCTTCGCCAGGGATGAGCTGCCGTCCACGAAGAGGTCTGCTCCCTTAATCAGGGCGACAAAGCCCACAAGCAGCAGCAAGATGTTGATCAGTAGTGTCATTTTGATTCTCTCCTTTTAGGTAGTTCTGCGCATTTGCTGCGCTGAACGTATGTTAAATCATCCTTTTGGATTTCTGCCCAGGTCTGCTTATTTTTGGGTGGAATTTCATTCATTTTAT
>JAGBNY010000044.1 GCA_017634175.1 Lachnospiraceae bacterium | reverse complement strand
AGCAAGGTCTCGAATTCTTCCTTGAGCTTCGCATCCCCCTCCCTCACAAGCTTCCCGGCCAGCGCATTGGAGCTGGTGTTCGCCCAGTAGGCCCTGAATTTTTTAGCATCGAGGAAATTAGTGATAGACCAAGGATTGTAGATGTCCTTAACTCTACCGATAATGAAGCCGTCATACCAGCGCTTCACCTCCTCCTTCATCTCTGAGCCCATCCCCTCCTCGTCCATTGCGGCAAAGACCTCATCCTCCGTGAATCCAAAGCAGGTCTCGTATTTCTCTGTCGAAAGAGTGCAGACATCCAGGTTATTGAGGTCTGAAAAGAGCGACTCCCTGCTTACCCTCGTTATGCCGGTCATCACCGCCCTCTCCATGTAAGGGTTGGTCTTGAAGGTATTGTTAAAGAGGAGGCGGGTGAACTGCACCAGCTCCTCCCAGTATCCGTAGTTCCAGGCCTCCTGCAAGGGCGTATCGTACTCGTCCAGAAATATCAGCACCTTTTTCCCATGGTTCACTTTTGACAGCATCTGAGACAGGAATCTAAGGGCGTATTGAGCTGCATCATCGCTCATGTCCTGTGTCATGGAATTAAATGCCTGCCGCTCGTTCTCGCTTAATTCCTCGTTTGAAGCCAGATAATTATAGCTATTGAATATCTCAGCGATTTGATACTTTACGCCATACACCGCGCTCCTGAAGTTCGCAGCCTTTATCCCCGCAAAGGTCACGAAGATGACAGGGTAGCTCCCCTGCAATTCCCTGAAGCCCTCATCCTCCCAGACATTAAGCCCCTCGAACAAATCCCCTCTGCCCGCATACTTATTTGAGAAGAAGCAGTTCAGCATGCTCATGTTCAGCGTCTTCCCAAATCTCCTGGGGCGGGTTATCAGCGTTACATCCGCATTACTCTCCCACCATTTCTTTATGAAATCCGTCTTATCCACATAGAAGCTTCCTCTTTGCCTGATTTTTTCAAAATCCTGCACTCCTATTGCCACCTTTTTTCCCATCTTCCACCTACCTTCTTCCGCATGAGCCTGATACAGCACGTCCTTTGCGCTGGTTGTCAAACAGTGCGCTACTGGTTCCGCCTTCAACATATTCGCCGTTGCCTCGCACGCCCAGCCCATTTACCAAAAATTCACCTATTTACTTCGCAGCCATCATCCCGCCACGGAACTCTGCGAGGAGCTTGTTTAAGAATGATTCGTCTTCCGAAGCCCTCATTGCCTCTTCACCGCGCCCATTGCTCCACAGGTAGTTCATTAGTTTCCAGGCAAGAAGATCATTGTCACAAATGCATATATCAAAAAACAGACAAACTGCCGCCAAGTGAAAAATCTTACGCTCTAAATAAAATAGAGGCATATAAAAAAAATATTTCTTCAAAAAATATCACTCAAAGCGCCGGCCGCACCACCCTTGGCCTGAAGCCCTCCTGATCCAGGCAAGAGAGTATCTCTTCCTTGTGCTCAGTCCCAAAGGCTTCCAGCGTGATTCGCAGCTCCACCGCCTCCGAGCGGTTCGTCGTGACGAATTGATTATGCTCGAGCTTTATCACGTTCCCGTTGGCTTTCGCTATGACCCCCGAGACCCGGGCCAGCATCCCGGGCTTATCAGGCAGAAGCACCGATACCGTGAAGATCCTGTCACGCAGGATCAGCCCCTGCTGCACCACGGAAGACATCGTTATCACGTCCATGTTCCCGCCCGATAAGACGCACACGATCTTCTTATCCTTGCAGTCCAGCTGCTTCAAGGCGGCAACCGAAAGGAGCCCCGAGTTCTCGACTATCATCTTGTGGTTCTCAACCATGTCGAGGAAGGCGGTAACTAGGTCGCTGTCAGGCACCGTTATCACCCTCTCCAGATTGTCCCTGAGATAGGGGAAGATCTTCTCACCCGGAGTCTTCACCGCGGTCCCGTCCGCGATCGTCGAGGCCGTCTGCAGGGTCGTGACATGACCCGCCTTCAGGGACTCCGTGAGACAGGCCGCCCCCTCCGGCTCCACCCCTATCACCTTGCACTTATGGCTCATGAGCCCCGACAGCACCGAGATCCCGGTCGCGAGCCCGCCGCCCCCGATAGGCACCAGGATGTAGTCGACAAGCGGCAGCTCCTTAAAGATCTCCATCGCGATCGAGCCCTGGCCTGTAGCGACTCCCAGGTCGTCAAAAGGGTGAACGAAGGTATAGCCCTCTTCACCCGCGATCCGGAGGGCCTCCTCATAGGAATCGTCATAGACGTCCCCATGCAGTATGACCGTGGCACCCAGGTCCTTAGTGCGGTTGACCTTGATCAGGGGAGTCGTGGTCGGCATGACAATCACTGCCTTTATGCCGAATTTCTTGGCCGCAAAGGCCACGCCCTGAGCGTGATTCCCGGCAGAGGCGGTTATGACCCCCCTCTCCCTCTCTTCCTCGTCAAGGCAGCTAATCCTGTAGTAGGCCCCCCTGATCTTGTAAGCCCCGGTCTTTTGCATGTTTTCAGGCTTCAAATATACCTTGTTCCCAGAGACCCTTGAAAAATAGTCGCTTTCCACGAGCCTCGTCTCATTGATTACTTCCTTCACCTTCTCAGCCGCCTCCTCGAAGGCCTGCAAACTCAAAAATTCCGCTCTTTCACTCATAAAAACTCCTTAACCGCACCGAATTATTCAAAAGCCCAGCCATGCCAAAGCATGCCTGGGTGCCAAATTTAGACCGCAGCGCCGCCGCTATCTGCGGCAGCCTTTGCCTGGAATCATTCATTAATCCCAACGAGCTGATTCACGAATTTTTCCGCATCGAAATGCTCCAGGTCATTTATCCCTTCTCCCACCCCGATGAATTTCACCGGGATATGGAGCTCGTTCTGAATGGCGAGGACGATCCCGCCCTTCGCGCTCCCGTCCAGCTTCGTAAGGACAATGCCCGTCACATTCGTGACCTCCGCGAATTCCCTCGCCTGATTCAAGGCATTCTGCCCCGTCGTCGCATCCACCACTACCAGGGTCTCCCGGACAGCGTCCCGATACTCGTTCTCGATTATCTTATTGATCTTCGATAGCTCATTCATCAGGTTCTTCTTATTGTGGAGCCGCCCCGCGGTATCGCAGATCACGATATCGGTCCCCCGGGCCTTCGCGGCATTTATCGAATTAAAGACCACGGCCCCGGGGTCGGACCCGTCCACGCCCTTGATGATCTCCGCTCCCGCTCTGTCCGCCCAGATATCTAGCTGCTCTGTGGCCGCCGCCCTGAAGGTGTCAGCGGCCGAGAGAATGACCTTCTTCCCCTCATTCTTATAGAGAAAGCCAAGCTTCCCCGCCGTGGTGGTCTTCCCCACCCCGTTCACTCCGACTATCAGCACTATCGACTTCTCCCTCTCGAAGGCATAGGCCGAGTCAGGGTCCTCGATCTGAAGCGTCTCCCTCATGCCCTCTGCGAGAAGAGCCCGACATTCCTCGCTCTCCCCGACCTTCTTCTCCTTGACCCTGGCTCTCAGATCCTCTATCAAAGCCTCTGTCGTGGTAATCCCGACGTCCCCCATCACGAGCGTCTCTTCCAGCTCGTCATAGAAGCTCTCATCGATATCCTTATGCCCCTTAAAAAAATTCGCTATCTTAGAAAAAAACCCCATAACTTAATCGCCCCTTTCTTACACCCCGCCGAGTCCTCATGCCATTCCGCAAGCCGCCGCCATCTTCATAAGCTCCGCCAACCGCACGGCACCCGCACCAACTCGCATTCTCTCCATTACGAGAGCCGCCGCCATCTTCGTAAGTTCCGCCAACCGCACGGCACCCGCACCGGCTCACACTCTCTCCGCTTACCCAGCCGCCGCAATCGCCCCATGCTTCTCGCCAGCGCCATCGCCATCATCCTTATCCCCAAGGGGCGAAAACTCAATAGAGTCCTCCCCGATGCCCTCCAGGCTCACATTCACCTGGGTCGAGACCCCCTTCTCCTGCATAGTTATCCCGTAGAGCCTGTCCGCCGCCATCATCGTCCCCCTCCTATGGGTTATGACTATGAACTGCGTATTGTCAGTCATCCGGGTAAGATACTCCGCGAACCTGTCCACATTCGCCTCGTCCAATGCGGCCTCAATCTCGTCCAGGAGGCAGAAGGGCGAGGGCTTCAGATTCTGGATTGCGAAAAGCAATGCGATCGCGGAAAGCGCCTTCTCGCCGCCCGATAGCTGCAGCATGTTCTGGAGCTTCTTCCCCGGGGGCTCCGCAATTATCCTGATATCCGTCGTGAGCAATAGATCCGCATTCACGAGCTCCAGCCTGCCCATGCCCCCGCCGAACAGTTCCTTGAAGACCCTGTCATACTGCTTCTGTATCTCATCGAATTTCTCCCGGAATTGATTCTCCATCTGGGAATTGAGGTCAGCAATTATCTTCTTCAGGTCCTCCTCGGCGTTCAAAATGTCATCCCTCTGAGAAATCAGGAAATCGTACTTCTCCATGACCTCCCTGTGCTCCTCTATCGCATTGACATTGACGCTGCCTAACGCGCGGATCTCAGACTTCAGTTCCGATATCCGCTTCTTCATTGCGGGGGCTTCATCCTTGGATAAGACCCATCCGGCCGCGGACACGGCGTCGGCCGCCGTCTTCCTCGTGAGCTCGTACTCGTCCCACATATAGGTGACAAGCTTGTTCTCCTCGTCCGACAGCTTCTCTCCCTTGCCATTCAGTTTGTCGATCTCCCGCTCTGCGGAGCTTCGTTTCTCCGAGAGCCGCTGGCTCTCCTTGTAGAGCTCATTCCTCTGAGCCTGCTTCTCCTCCTTCTCCTTAAGAAGGGCCGCTAATTCCTCCTTCTTGCCCTGATCCGCCTCCCCGGAGTTATCGATCAAGGCCTTCTTTTCCTCGATTTCCTTGAGCTTGGCCGCGATTTCAACCGCATTCTGCGCGACCCTCTGCCTGTTTTGGGCCAACTCGTCCTCTTCCTGGGAAATGGCGTTTTTCAAGCGGTTCAAGTCCTTCTTATAGGATTCCTGCTGCTGCAGCAGCCCCGCGCATTTCTCCCTCTCAGAGGTCACGAGGGCGCGCAGGTCGTCTATCCCGTCGCTGCCCTCTCCCAGACTCAAATTATCCTCTTCTATCTCTGCCCTGATCCTCTTCTCTTCTTCCTCTGATTCCTGAAGCAGGTCCTGCTCATTCTTCTTGCGGTCCTCGTAACCCTGTATCTGAAGAATAAGCTCCTTCTCCTCCCTCTCAATGCCGCTGACCCCGCTCTTGCTCTCATTCAGCCTGTTCTCCAGGTTCTTTAACTCGGTCAGCGCCGCAGTGCGCTCTACATTATATTTTCCCTGCTGATCCTTAGCCGCCTTGGAAGCCTCATCGTTATCCCGCCTCTCGTGGCGCAGCTCCTCAATCCTTTCAAGGACCGAGTCGATATTCTTAAGGATTTCCTTCATCGCGGCATTGAAGGAATCGATCTCCCTGGATCTGCCCAGGAGATTGGACTTATTCCTGAAGGCGCCGCCGGAAATCGAACCGCCCGGGTTCAGCGATTCCCCCTCCAGCGTCACTATCCTCTGCCGGAAGCGGTACTTCCTGGCGATAGCGGAAGCATTATCAATGTTATCCACTATCAGGAAGCCGCCCAGCAGGTTCCGAACCGCAGCCTCAAATCTCTTATCAAAGCTAACCAGCCTGTCAGCGCTCCCGATTGCGCCCTTTTCCGTGATAATATCCGCACTTATAAGCTCCCTCGGCTGAATCGAGTCCAGGGGCAGGAAGGTGGCTCTTCCCGCCCTCTCCCTCTTCAGTATGTCTATCAGGGCATGGGCAGTCGCCTCGCTATCCGTTACGACGTTCTGGATCGCCCCGCCAAGCGCGGTCTCTATCGCGACCTCGTACCTTGCATCGACCTTTATCAAGTCCGCCACCACCCCGTGGATCCCCTTGATCTCCTTCGCCTTCTCCATGACCCGCCGCACCGCGCCGGCATAGCCCTCGTAGTGCTCCTTCATGTTCCGGAGGGACTCCAAACGGGACTTCTTCTCATGGTACTCGATCTCCAGGTCATGGTGACGCACCTTGAGCCGGTCCAGCTCCGAATTAATCTCATCATTCCTATCCGAGCATTGCTGAATCAGGGCATCGTTCGACTTTATCTTTGAGTTCAGACCCTCCAGCTCATTAAGGCGCTTATCAATGTCAGATTGCAGGCTCTCCTCATCGGTCTTTGAGCGCACCAGTCTGCCGTGGAGCTCGGCCTTCCGGATCTCCGCCTGCTGCAGCATCGTGTCATATTGGGTGATCTTGCTCTGGGTCTCGCTCCGCCGGTTCAAGAGATCGATAAGGCTGTTCTTATTCCTGTCCATCCTTTCGGACACGCTGCTGAGTTTGGAGTTCCGGCTATCAAGCTCCTTCTCATGCTCTTTCGCTAGCTCTGTGGCCTTCGTGATCGCATCAGAAATGCTCGACAGCTTCTCGTAAACGCTATTCCTCTCCGCCTCGTCCTGGGCCCTCTCCTTCTCGACCCGAGCGATCCTCTCCTTGAAGTGGTCATCGCTGTTTTTGATCGAGTTAATCTTCTCCTGAGTCACGTTGATCTCCCCCTGGAGCCGTCCCAGGTAGACCGAGGAATTATTGATCTCCGTGCGCTTCTTCTCGACCTCGATTTCCAGCTCGCTTAAGACATCCCCGAGCTCCGAGTACTTTAAGTTGTTCTCCTCATATTCCTTTCCCGCATCGAAGTACAGGGTCTCGGCCTCGTGCTTGGTCTGCTCCAGTTTCTTCTCGTCCCGGTCGATCCTCTCCAAGTCCAGGATAAAGACCTTGGTGTCCAGGGCCTTCTGCTCCTCCTTTTTTTCGAGATAGCTCCTGGCAGTCTCTGCCTGGGCCCGGACGGGCTCTATCCTCTCTTCAAGCCCGGAAATGATATCGTTCACCCGGGTCAGGTGGGTCTTCTCTTCCTCAAGCTGCTTCACCGTCTGAGCCTTGCGGCGCTTGAATTTCACTATCCCCGCGGCCTCGTCGAATAGCTCCCGCCGTTCGTCCGCCTTGCCTGATAGGATCCTGTCTATCTGCCCCTGGCCTATGATCGAGTACCCGTCCTGTCCGATACCGGTATCGAAGAAGAGCTCCTCTATGTCCTTCAACCGGCAGAGGTTCCCATTCATCAGGTACTCGCTGCTCCCGGACCTGTACACCCTCCTCGTGACAACGACCTCATCAAAGTCCACAGGAAGGGCCTTGTCGGAATTATCGAGGCAGATAGAGACCGAGGCCGAGCCCAGCTTCTTGCGGTTCTCGGTTCCTGAGAAGATGACGTCCTGCATGCTGGTCCCGCGGAGCTCCCTCGCGCTCTGCTCCCCTAAGACCCAGCGCACCGCATCGGAGACATTGCTCTTCCCCGACCCATTCGGGCCCACTATCCCCGTGATCCCGCTCTTGAAATTCAGCTTAATCTTGTCCGCGAAGGACTTGAAGCCCTGTATCTCAATGCTCTTTAAGTACAATACTAAACACCTGCCCCCTTTTAGGATCTGTAGACATGCTCACTAAGGATCTGTTCACAAATAACTAACATTCTGCTTGTCTTTTTCTCCGATAGCACGGAATGGGATTCGGCTTCATGCATCGCCCGCTTGTCGCCCTCATCCATCCAAGCGCATATATGCGCCACACTCTCGAAGAAAAATCCTACGCATACTGTTAAAAGTAATTTATAAACAGCTCCTTCGCTGATGAGTTCGCTCCGACGACTTGCCGCTTTAGCGGATAATGCTTATGCCGCTGGCCGCACCCATTATATGATTGAACTGTACCCCATTTCTTGGACATTCAAAAAGTGTACCTTGTCATATTGCGGCTTTAGCCGCTTAATTATCCATCTGCCAATTTCGCAAGTCTTGTCAAGTCTGCAAAGCAAACTTAGTGTGACTTAACAAGGCTTGTGAAATGGGCAACAATACTTTTAAGTGCACCCACAGCTCGCAAAATTAGATTCCCGAATCTTTCTCGTTTAAGAAATCCTGCCCAATCCCCGCAAGACCTTCAAGGCCTCATAGGCGGCCTTCTGCTCCGCATTCTTCTTGGAGCTGCCGCTGCCCGTGGAGACCTTTTCTCCGTTCACATAAGCGTCAATGTAATAAGTCCTGTTATTGTCCGGCCCCGTTTGTGACACAAGCTCATATCTCAGGCTCCCCTTCTCTCTTTGCACCCATATCAGGAGCTCTGACTTGGCATCGAAAAAGAGCTTCTTTTGATCCAAATCCGTCAAAACGAACTTAAAAATAAATTTTGAGGCATTCTCGATGCCACTGTCCAGATAAATGGCTCCAATGATTGCCTCAAAAACGTCCGATATGACGGACTCATGATAACGAAGCCCCGCCGCGTCCTCTCCCTTCCCCACGATAATGTAGTCAGACAGACCAAAGGAAGCGGCGCAGAAAGCCAGCGTAGGCTCGCAGACTATCGAGGCCCTTAAATGGGTCAGCTGCCCCTCCTTCATCTCGGGGTAATTCCGATAGAGGTAATCGCTCACGGTCAGCTCCAGCACCGCATCCCCCAAGAATTCCTGCCTTTGGTAATCAGGCCTCTTATTAATCAGGAGCTCGTTCACGAAGGAGCTGTGAGTGAGAGCGGATAGGATCAGGCCCTTATCAGCGAACTCGTACCCTATGGCTCTCTCCAGTTTTTCTAAAGGAAACTTATTGTTCATGATCCCTGTCTCTCTGCGGCATTCTTGATTGCATCCCATGCATCACTCACTGTCGCTATCCTCCCATAGTCCTCATCTTCTATCACGATATCGAATTCCTGCTCTATCCCCATTATTATCTGCCCCAGCTCCAGTGAATCGGCCCCCAGGTCATCGACAAAGCTTGTCTCCATCCTTATCTCTTCCCGTTCGGCGCCCATCACCTCGCTAACTATATCAATCAGCCTTTCAAATTCCATCATCCTCTCCTTATTCATGCGTAAACAGCGAACTATGCACGGTCAAAAAAATGACAATGAATAGTAAGGATTTATGCAAAAATATCTGTAACTATTCAGAACCCCCTGCCCGCACTTCGCAAAATTTGATTGAAATCAAATTTTGCGAAGTGTGGGGGCGGTAACTATCGTTACCGCCCTGGAATCAGGTGATATTTACTGCTTTCAAGCAAGCTTGAGCAGTAAATATCACCTGATTCCAGGGGGTTCTGAATAGTTACCAGTAACTAATATATTATGATATGGGTAACAACGGAGGTACAGGATAATGACTGCTTTAAGAAAAAACGAAAGGCAGTATTAGATATGAAAGAGACAAAAAAGCCAAAACGCAGGTCGATCAAGGCCGGGATTTTTCGCATCCTGGGGCTGGGCCTCGTAGCGATCCTTCTGGAGACGGTCCTGATAGGCTTCGCCTCCTATCTTTATTCCGACTTGATCGCATATAAGAACGACTTGCGGGGCCTTGCAAGGTACGCACTCGACATGATCGGAAAAGATTATGTGGAGGAGATCCTATATGAAACAAAGAGGCTTTATGCCTCTGTGCCAGAAGAGGTGAGGAAGGACCCGTTCACGGATGAATTCAGGGCTTACATAATGCCACATCTGGGTGACAGGTACTTTAGGGCTCGGGACATTCTCGTGAAATGCAGGGAGAACACTGGCCTTTCGAACATATTCCTGGCCTTTTATGATGAAACGCATGAGAGGCTGGTATTCGCGCTGGATGGCAATATCGAGGATTATTACTATATTCCCGGGCAGTATGTCTCCAATGAGAATGGCGAGCTCGAGAGCAGGGAGGAGATTCAGCGGATCCTGGATTCGGACTGGTATATGTTCATGGAGCACACATCTCTGATCGGATTCAACGTAACGGATTATGTCCCGGTCTACTCCCGGGGTAACGAGATGATAGGCCTGGTCGGTATCAATGTGTACCTGGAGGACCTGGTGGATGAATTCCTTTTTTTCCTCATAGCATTCATACCCCTGGTCCTGATCGTATTCTCCCTGATCGCATTCGCAATATCCAGAGGCGTTCAGAAAATGGTGATTCGGCCGATAGATGCCCTCTCGGAGACCGCCAGGGCATATATGGGCAGGGACAAGGTGAATGTGTCGGAGGATACCCACTATTTCGAATCTGTGGCCGTCTCTTACGGGAACGAATTGGAAGAATTCAGGAATACCATGGCAGAGATGGAATGTGATATCAATGAGTCCATTAGAAAGATCCGCGAGATCAGCGCGGAGAAAGAGCGGATCGCTGCGGAGCTCGAGATAGCGGCGGGAATACAGAGAGAGGCCCTGCCGTCCGTTTTCCCGGCTTTCCCGGACCGTGACGAATTCGACCTCTATGCCTCCATGACGCCCGCAAAGGAGGTGGGCGGGGATTTCTATGATTTCTTCCTGATCGATCCGGACCACCTGGCCCTGGTGATCGCGGACGTGTCGGGGAAGGGTATGCCTGCGGCGCTTTTCATGATGAAGGGAAAGGGGATATTGAAGAACCGCGCAATGCAGGGCGGCAGCCCCTCGGAGATACTTGGATATGTGAATAACGAGCTATGCAAGGAGAATGCGAGCTCGATGTTCATAACGATATGGCTCGGGATACTGGAGATAAGCACCGGAAAGGTGGATGCGGCAAGCGCCGGGCACGAGTACCCCTTCATCTCCGACGAGAACGGGACTTACAGGATGTACGAGGACCCGCACGGCCTTATCTGCGGCATCATGAGCGGCAGCGCCTACCAGGACTACAGCTTCACGGTTCCCGTGGGCGGGGGCGTATTCGTGTACACTGACGGGGTCACGGAGGCGCAGACCGCTCAGGATGAGCAGTTCGGATTCGACCGGATAGAGGAGAGCCTCAATAGGCGGGGGGCCTCGTCACCTGAGGAGGTGATCTCGCACATGAAAGAGGACATAAAAGCCTTCGCGGCCGATGCAGAGCAGTTTGACGACATCACGATGCTTTGCCTGATAAGGAGGAAAAAGAATGACTAATATCACACTTACTGTAGTTCCTGTGCTGCTGGGGTTCGTGGAGACGCTGGAAGATATCTTCAAGGCTATCTTCGTCTCCCCCTTCCAGGCGATGTTCTCCGCTGTGCTGAATGCGGCGCTCAGTCTCTGCAAAGAGCTTTTCATGGCCTGGTTCGGGAGAACGCTGTACGGCGCCTGGATCGCTATCCTCAAGTTTGACTGGATCCTGGAGCAGATCTACGATATCTTCTCGGGAGTGGTGGGAGTCTACGTGAAGGAGGGGTCCACCTGGAGAGTCACCAGCGGCCACGCGAATGTCATAGAAGACCAGTCCTTCCTGGACGTGCTTTTCAACCGCAACGTGATACAGAACGCCTATTGGCAGCTCATGATAGCATCCTTCGTGCTTTGCTTCTTATTCACGATCATAGCGGTCATCCGCTCCATGGGGGATTCCATAGCGGAGAACAAGCGCCCTGTCACCCATGTGCTGAGGATGACCTTCAAGACCTGCATAACTTTCCTCCTGGTGCCCATGGCGGTACTCCTCGTCATCAAGCTTTCCTCAGTGACTGTCGCGGTGATAGCGAATACCGCGGGGAGTGAGGACATGAAGCTTTGCGATTCCCTCTATGTGGCGGGAGTCGGGGATGAATTCAAGTCCTCGGCGTATAAGGAGAGGTATTCCAGGGGCAGGATGTTTCAGCACTACAGCTCCATAGAAGCCGTGAATTATAGAAACATCAATTATTTCATAGCATACCTGAGCTCCGGCTTCTGCGTGATCGTCCTCTCGGCTTGCATTATCCAGTCAATCCTCCGTATAATGGTGATCCTCCTCTTGTTTATCTTAAGCCCCTTCTTCGTGTCCACGATGCCCCTGGACGATGGGGAGCGATTCAGGAGGTGGGTCAAGATGTTCATGGCGTTCTCGTTGGCCTGCTTCGGGCCCATCATCGCCATGAGGATCTATCTCGCGATCATACCTCTTGTCGGGACCTCGGACGGGGCAATAACGCTGTACAAGATATCGGGAAGCCTCGGAGGGGGGAAGTCTTTCTTTAACTGGACCGGGGACGGCCTCACGGGGCTCATTCATGATGCCTTCAAGGCAGCCAGCAACTTCATCATGAGGATGGTGATAGTGATGGGAGGGGCATTCGCCACCTGGCGGAGCCAGTACGTGATCATGCAGATAGTGGACCCCTCCACGGTCCAGCTCATGAAGAGGGGAGAGCTCATCATGGTCTATGCTAAGAAGGGGGCTTCCGCTGCGGCGAACTATATCACGGCCGGGGCCGCAAGCCTGGCTAAAGGGGCAGCGGGAGCCATGCAGGGCGGCGGCTCTGGTGGCGAAGGCGGCGGCGGGAAGTTTAATGGGTAGCCTGAGGATCCCCGATGGAAAGGAGGGCTGATTATTATGACTACAGTTCAGCTTGGTTGGCTGCAGGATATCATCGACTGGATATTTGATAAGATCTTGAGCCCGGTCTTCGAATGGCTCGGGGGGCTTTTGAGCGATGTCTTTAATTGGCTCTTCAATATATTGAAGCCGGTGCTGGATTTCATATTCGAGATTTTCTTGAAGGATATAATCGGTGAATTCCTGGAATTCGTGGCCTTCTTTGTCTACAAGAGGCTGACCATCCATCTCATGATCCTGGACTGCCTGGAGGACAGCTTCAATGCGATCTCGGGGCTGAAGCCGGTCTACTTTACGCCGGTAAAGGGAGGCGCCACGCAGACCACGAGCCTCATCAGCGCCGTTTATTCCCATGAGTCGGTGCAGAGGATCATTGGCTTGATGATCGCGGTGGGGCTCGGGCTCTGCTTCCTCTGCGCCATCCTCGCCACTATCAAGTCCATTTTTGAGATGGATGGCAGCGAGAATAAGTCGATTGGCCATGTGATGCGGCAGACCGCAAAGGCCTATCTATATTTCATCTTGATCCCTTTCATGTCCATGATCTTCCTGTATCTATCTACTGCTATCTTGAATTCGCTGAATCTGGCCTTAAGCGGCGGGTTCCCATCCTCGGTGGCGAGGACGATATTCACCATAAGCACCATGGATGCGGTGGACACGGATAGGTTTCCGGAGCTCGCGAATTATAATTCGAGCTACGAGGGACAGCCGGCCTCTGATTTCGGGCTGACGGACAGGCTGAGGAGGAGATTCTATGAGCGCCATGTGAATTCCCTGGGAGAGGACATAGAGCAGATCCCGGCCTATGCAGTCGGGAAGTATGTAAAGGAGCATTTCCTCTATAGGAAGCTGGACTACGTGGTGGGCTTTGTCATAACCTGGATAATGGTCGTGGTCATGTGCAGCGTGCTCTTCGTATTCATATGCAGGGTCTTCGATGTGATGCTCCTCCTCGCGGTGCAGCCCTTCTTCGTGGCCGTCATGCCGTTAGATGACGGGGAACACTATAGAAAATGGACGGAGATGTTCGTGGGGAAGCTCTTCGGGGGATTCGGCCTGGTGGCGGCAATGAGGGTCTATCTCACGATAGCGGGGACATTATTCACGAATGAAATATATCTGGTGGATCCAAATAGGATAGGGGGAGTATTTATAAATTATATAATGAAGCTATTCTTCCTGGTAGCGGGTTCGATTGCCATAAAGAGCTCGGGGCCCCTCATTACCAGCATATTGAGCGAGGGCGCGGCTCAGGGAGAGCAGGAGCAGATCGCGGTCGGGGAAATGGTCGGGAAGAAGATTCAGGGAGCCATGACAAAGCCTTTTAAGAAGGGCTTGCAAGCCGGCATAGGCAAGCTTACCGGCATGATGGGTGGAGGCTT
>JAGBNY010000043.1 GCA_017634175.1 Lachnospiraceae bacterium | reverse complement strand
CGCTTACGTGGCGAGCAAGGCCGCGGTCATCGGGGCCACGAAGAAGCTGGCTCGGGAGCTCTCCCCATTCGGCATACGGGTGAATGCGATTTCTCCGGGGATAGTGGATACGGATATGGCGGCACAGATGAGCGATGAGCAGAAGAGCGAGGTTAAGGACAGGGTCAGCATGAAAAGGGAGGCGGATCCATCTGAAATCGCGAACGTGGCTCTCTTCCTGGCTTCGGACCTAAGCTCCTATATGACCGGGCAGGTCGTCAGGGTGGATGGCGGTATGTGAGGCTGGTAGGAAACGTGGTTACGGGCGGCTGGCATGATATTAGATTAGATGAGAAACGCGGTTTTGAGCGGCTCATAAGTCATGAGTTGAGAAGCGCCTATTGAGGAAGGCGCGGAAAGCCTGAGTTTTTAGACGGCTGGAGATATGTGAATGGCGGATATGGGTATTGATACGAATGGCGGAGATTTCGCTAAGACTTTAGACAGCATAAGGGCGCATGCGCTCTCGATGAGGCGGCACGCACTCCGTATGGCAAAGGCAGCGGGGGGCTCCGCCTCTCATTTTGGCGGGAGCATGTCCATGATAGAAATCCTGGCTACGCTCTACTTCGGGATAATGAACACGGCCAGGCTCGGCATGGACGACCCTGCGAGGGACAGATTGATCCTGAGCAAGGGGCATGGGGCGATGGGCTACTATGCCGCCTTGATTGAAGCGGGCTTCATGAGTGAGAGCGAGTGCGAGGACTTCGAGCAGGACTTCAAGGCGTTGCCCGGGCATCCTGTCATGAATAGGGAGAAAGGCATCGAATTCACCTGCGGGAGCCTTGGGATGGGGCTGTCCATTGGAGTGGGGCTTTCCATTGCCTGCAGGAAAAAGGGGCTTAAGAACAGGGTGTTCGTTATCCTGGGAGATGGCGAGTGCGATGAGGGCTCAGTCTGGGAGGCTTTCATGGCGGGGGCCCAGTTTGGCTTGTCCAATCTTACTGCGATAATTGACAAGAATGGCTTCCAGCTCGGCGGCAGGACCAGCGACATCATGAGGATGGATAATCTTGCTGAAAGGATTTCCTCCTTTGGCTGGGATACGGCAGAGTGCGATGGGCATGATATAGAGGCGCTTTATAAGGCCCTTTCTGTTTCTGAGGAGAGGGCGGGCAAATTTGCGGATTCTGAGGCGGATGGTGCTATGGACGGCATTGCTGAAAGCAGCGCATTTAGAGATGGCAGCGGCCGCCCGCTTGCGATAATTGCGAATACAGTGAAGGGCAAGGGATTCTCCTTCTCCGAAGGGAACAATGCCTGGCATCATGCCATACTCTCAGACAGCCAATACGAGACAGCGCTTGAAGAGCTTTCAAGCGACTTAGGATCTGTAGAAAAATAACTGTCCATATTGCTTGTCTTTTTTGCCGATAGCACGGGAGAGGGTTCGGTTACATAAATGCATTCATGCATCGCCCGCTATGCGCCCTCACCCTGCCCAAGCGCATGCTATGCGCCACACTCTTGACGAAAAATCCTACGCAATCTTGAACAGTTATTTATCTACAGCTGCTAACTTTATCGTGTGGCGGCGACATCATGACATTGAATCTACCAAAGGGGATCCTATTATGAATGAGATTACATCGAAATACGCCCGCAGGCTATCCAGGCTGGGGCAGAGAGCCGTATTCGGGATGGCGGTGATGGATGCGGCGAAAGAGAATCCGAACTTGATGGCTCTTGTGGCGGATGTGGCATCCTCTGCGGGGCTGGAGCGCATGAAGAGCGAGCTGCCTGGGCAGATCCTGGATACTGGCATAGCGGAGCAGAATATGATGGGCATGGCAGCGGGACTCGCAAGCGAGGGCTTCGAAGTGGTGACGGCGACCTTTGCCCCCTTTCAGTCCATGAGGTGCCTGGAGCAGATAAGGGTAAATTTCGGCTACATGGGCTTAAAGGTAATAATGGCGGGGCTTGCGAGCGGCGTGGCATACGGGGAACTGGGCTATACGCATTGCTGCATCGAGGATGTCTCGATAATGAGGAGCATACCGGGCATAGCGGTGGTGTCTCCGGCGGACTGCGTAGAGGTAGTCAAGGCATTCGAGGCCGCCTTGAAGGATGAAACAAGCGTGTACATAAGGCTCACGGGCAAGGCGAATACGCCGATGGTCTATACGGAGGACTATGATTTCAAAATTGGAAAAGGTGTCATATTGCGGGAAGGCGGGGACATCCTATTAATTACGAATGGACTCACAGTGCATACCTGCCTTGAAGCCGCGGATAGGCTGGCGGGGAGTGGCATTTCAGCAGAAGTCATAAATATGCACACGGTAAAGCCTTTCGACAGCGAATTATTGAAGAGCCGCCTTGCGGGCAAGAGCCTAGTTGTCACTATAGAGGAGCATGAGCTAATTGGCGGTCTGGGAGACGCTGTCGCAGCCTGCCTTTCTGAGCTTTCTTCTCACCCACGGCTAATCCGCATTGGGCACCCGAACGCCTATGGTAAGGCAGCCCATCAGGAGGCGCTTCTGCCCTTTTATGGCCTCGATGCCAATGGAATCATACAAAAAATCGTGGACAGCAGCACTTCGCTGGGGGCATAGATAATTTCAATGGATAAAAAAAAGAATAATAATTCCGTAAAGGCCATAAAATCTGCCTTTTGGTACACTATTAGCAGCTTCATTAATAGGGGAGTATCTTTTATCACCACTCCGATATTCACCCGAATGCTCACCAAGGAGGATTATGGAGCTGCAGGAAATTTCAATAGCTGGGTCAGTATCCTTGCGATTGTTGCAACGCTGCATTTGGAATCGGCCTGCGCCAGGGCGAAATTCGACTATAAGGACGATTTTGACGGCTATATCTCGTCAACGGTATGCTGCGGTTCGTTGGTTTCTGCGCTTTTTTATGCATGCATTCTGATAGCTCCCGATTTTTTCTCGAAGCTTTTCAATATAGATTTGACTTATCTTCATGTACTCTGCCTGGTGCTGATTTTTTCTCCGGCTTTCGATATGTTCCAGATAAAGCTTCGGTATGAGTACCGATATGTCATTTCCGTGGCGATAAGCCTTACTATGATGATTGTCTCAACCTTGACAGGTGTGGTGCTGGTGCATCTTTGCTCTGATAAGCTCTTCGGGAGGATAATGGGAGCCAATATCCCCAAGATTCTAGTCTATATAACGATATTCTGCATCGTGCTTTTCAAGGGCCGCAAATTCTTTGTCAAGGAATATTGGAAATATGCAATACTCTATAGCCTGCCTATTATCCCCCATCTTCTCTCGAATGTAATCTTGGGATCTTCAGACAAGATAATGATCTTGAAGATTGAGGGCAAGGAGGCCGCGGGAATATATACACTAGCCTATTCCTGCGGAATGTTGGTGTCGATACTGATGAATTCCTTCAATAGGGCAATGACCCCGTGGCTCTCCGAAAAGCTGTATGAAAAGGATTATGACCTTGTGAAAAAGGTGAATCGCTGGTATATCGCTGGATTCATATTCTTGGTGGAGGGCATGATCCTAGTGGCGCCTGAACTCATGTATTTCATTGGCGGCAGCAAATATGCGGGGGCGGAATACCTGGTGGCTCCGGTTATGCTTGGGTACGGCTTCAAATTCGCTTATACGAACTATGTGAATGTGGAGCAATTCGAGAAGAAGACGGGCATTGTTTCGATAGGGACGCTGATTGCTGCGGGATTCAATTTCATTACGAACCTGATCTTCATCCCAATCTTTGGCTATCAGGCGGCCGCCTATACCACCTTGGCCGGTTTCATGATGCTCCTTTTAATGCACTATTTTGCCTGCAAAAAGATTGGCTTTGGTCATGTGTACGATAATCGCTTCACCTTCGAGGCTGTGACGGGGATGCTCGTTATCGGACTTGCCTCGCAGCTCCTCTTCGCTAATACGTTTATTCGCTGGGCGATAATCGTGCTGGTTTCGGGCATTGGCCTCGTGATTGCCTATAATCTATTCAAAAAGTTTAGGAAGAAAGTGGCATAATAATGAAATATATTGATACCTTTGTGGAATGGGAGAAATCCCATTCCCTTTTAAATTTTGCGAGATGTGGCGGAAGCGGGAATGGTCGGATACCTGGGCATGGAAGGTCGGACGGGAAATCCGTGCAGTATGGACTTGGCAAGGATAGCAGTAAATTCGTGCAAGATGGGCTGGGCAAGGATGGCGGGAAATTCGTGCAAGATGGGCTGGGCAAGGATAGCAGGCAATCCGTGCAGTATGGACTTGGTAAGGATGGAGGGAAATTCGTACAAGATGGCGGAGCGAATGGGCTTACAGGCCAGGGCGAGTCTGGCTTCGCTTTTTGGAATTATCTCAGGCGGGACATATTGATGTCCTTCATTGATTATTCCGAGGGGAAGAAATCGAATTTCAAGCAGAATCTGGAGAATCCGGACAGCGGGGTTTCGATACTTGATAAGATAAGAAATGGCTTCTATCTTTTCGGAAAGACCCTAGCGACAGATAAAAGGGACATAGACCTGCTAATTCTCTGCCACCCAAGGCGGCAGGAAATCGCTGGAAAGATGGTCAGCATCTATACGGATTTTTTGTACGATGAATTCCCGAATAGTGTTACTCTGGAGAGGGCGGGGAATCGTCCGAGGGGGGCCAAATTGGCCCCTCCCTATTCCCCGAATCTTATTTACAATCACCGCCTGACACTTATGTCCTATGTCTACAGGATGTTCATAAAGAGATTCAGGAAAGCTGAGTATAGGCGTATCAAGGATGAGATAAGATCTAGGCTAGACCTGCCCCTCAAGGATTTGGAGCAGAGAACGGGCTTTCGGATAAGTATTGATCTGATCGCTGAGAGAGGGGCTGCACTCTATTTCTTTTATAAGATTAGGAAACCCGCCTATTCGAGGCTCTTACGGAAGATTCGTCCCAGGGCAATAGTGGAGGTAATCGGGGGGAGCTTCGATGCGAAGATCATAAATGAGGCGGCATCTGAGCTAAATATCCCCACGATTGGCCTACAGCATGGGGCCGGGACAGGCACTATCAATTATCCAAAGGGAGTGGAAGTGCCGCAGTGCGCAGCGTGGTACTTCACTTTTTCAGAGTATTGGAAGAAAAGAGCGCATATGGCGATACCTGACTCTCATATCATAGCTACGGGCTATCCTTATCATGACGAGGAAATGAAGAAATTCCCCCCGAAGCCGCCTGCGGCGGATGGGCTCTATAGGGTGATCTTCCTCACGAGTCCCAAGTATACCAAGGAATTTGCGAGAATCGCTGAAGAACTTATAGATGCGGCGGGAGGGCAGGTACGGGTCATCTTTAAGCTCCATCCTAAAGAGATGGCGGATTGGCGGAAGAATATCCCGAACCTTGACAGGGAGGGAATCGAGATAATTGATGACAAGAACATACCTCTCTATTCGCTTTTCGCTGAGTGCGTTGCCCAGGTCGGGGCGGATTCCACAGCGGTCTATGAGGGGATGAGCTACGAGCTTTCTACCTTCATTTGGGACAATCCGATGTCAACCTCGCTTATGGACCTCTGCGAGAGCGGGGCGGCGGTTCTTTTCAAGGACGGAGCGGATCTCGCCCATAAAATAGCGGAGAATCGAAAAGTCGGGAGAGTGCTGGAGGAAGGCAAAACAGAAGTCGGCAATGGGGGAACGCAGGAGAAACTTAGTCAGGGTGCGGCATCTAGAGGATACAATGCCGCATATTTTTGGGAACCCAACGCTAGGGAAAAGATGGTGGATGAGATAAAGAAGATAATGGCGCAAAATGCCAGAATTTGGGAATGAAGAGAGACAATCAGATGGATGAATGTAAGAAAATTTCGCTTATCGGGGACATAATGTGCAAAAAGGATATGTGCAAGGCGGCGAAGGCGGGAAACGGCTACGATTTTAGTCCGTGCTTTCAGGGAGTGAAAGAGCTTTTCTCGAGGTCGGATTTGGTAATCGGAAATCTGGAGACGCCGATATCTGAACGGAATGAGGACCTTGTGTCCAGAAATATCCGATTCAATGCCCCTAGGGAATTCGCTGAGGCAGTCTATGAGTCCGGGATCCATGCGGTATCCACAGCGAATAATCATTGTCTGGATCAGGGGATTCCAGGAATCGAATCCACCATTCGGGTCCTTGATGAAATCGGTTTCCTACATACGGGAGTATTCCAGACCCCGAATCCCCGGAGGTTAACATTGGAACTGGGGGAAATCCGTATTGGTATGCTTTCCTATACCTATGGCACTAATGCGTTCCATAACCGCATTTTCCTTAAAGAGACGGAAGAATGGAGGGTCAACCTCCTTCAGAAGCAGGAGTTGCACAATCCGCTCACGAGATACATCTATTTCCGCAGGAAAAAGCTTCCTTTTTATATTCTGAATAAGCTCTGGTACCTGTTTCACCCTCAATATATTGGAAAGAGCATATGCGAGCGCAGGCAGAGTGAATCTTATGAGCTCTCTCGTTTGAAAGAAGATATTGAGGGGCGAGAGAATGACGGTCTGGACTTTATGCTAATGTGTCTCCATTGCGGCGGTCAATACGGTGCGAAACCTACAAAGTATACAATGCAATTGGAAAAAAAGCTGTTAAATGCGGGGGTGAACCTTATAATAGTCAATCATGAGCATGTTATTCAAGGGTGCAACCTCTCACATATCTCGGATAATCAATTCACCGCTTATTGCCTCGGAAATTTCCTGGGTACTGCAGGTGTGATAAATGAGCCATTCGGGAAAGGAGCGGAGTTTTCCTGCGCCTGCCATGTCTATTTGGGAAAGACCGGGATTCAAAGGATTTCATTCAGCATACTGAAAACTGTCCCTATCGGGGAAAGCGGCGGGGTCGGGGTATTCCCTCTGTATGACCTAATACGGGCTGAGTCATCCGCAGACAGGAAGTCAAGGCTTGAAACAGAGCTTTTTCAAGGAATCAAACGCTTTGCGGGTAAAAAGTTCTTTGAGGACGCAATTAGAAGCGGTGAAATTCAACAAGAATATGTTTTATATCAATCCGCTCCCCCTAATTCCTAGGAGCCCAATGCCAGGAAAAAGATGGTGGATGAGGTAAACAAGAGAATAATGCAAAAAAGTTGAAATACTTCAAGAAAATAATGCAAAAAAGTTGAAATACTTCAAGAAAATAATGCAAAAAAGTTGAAATGCATCAAGAAAATAATGCAAAAAAGTTGAAATACATCAAGAAAATAGTGAAAAAAAGTTGAAATGCATCAAGAAAATAGTGAAAAAAAGTTGAAATGCTTCAGGAAATATGATATAATCGCTTCTAGAAATTTTCCTGGTGGGGGGTGAGGTATGGAGCGAGATTTTTATAATGTGCTTTCCGAATGGGAGAAAAAACAGGTGAAGGAGCCAATGCTGGTCGTAGGAGCCCGGCAAATAGGGAAGACTTATAGCATAAATCGATTTTGCGAAGAGACATATCCGGATTATCTATATATCAATTTGGAAAAGGACCCGCAATATATAGAAGCCTTTAATGGCGGATATGATACGGAGCAGGTTATTCGGGAAATAGAGATTCTGTCGTCTCATCGTATTAGCCCGGACACGGCAATCTTCATTGATGAAATCCAGCAGAGTGAATACGCTATTACGGCATTGAAGTATTTTTGCGAGAGCAAGAAGAATTATAGGATAATCGGGGCTGGAAGCCTGTTAGGAGTAAAACTTAATAGATTTTCCGGGTCGTTCCCAGTTGGAAAGGTTAGCTTGAAGGAAATGTATCCGATGAGCTTCAAGGAGTTTCTTCTGGCGTGCGGAGAGGACCTGCTTATAGAAGTGATAGAGAAAAGCGCGAAGACGAGGAAGCCGCTTAAAAGCGCCATACATGAAAAGGCGTTGATGGCTTACCATGATTATTTGTACGTTGGAGGGATGCCGAGGGCTGTTACTGATTATATTGAGCATGAAAAGAATGTGACGGCTATTGACCGAGAGATATTATCCGGTCTGGCAGAAGCGTATCTTGCGGATATGACAAAGTATACGACAACTCCCGCGGAGGGAGTGAAAATACAGGAAACATATCGCTCCATACCAAGGCAGCTTTTTCATGAAAATCCTAAGTTCAAGTATAAGGATATACGCACCCATGCATCAAAGAGGGATTTCATGCTTCCTGTGGATTGGCTCGTCTCATCCAGATTGGTCATGAAGGTCAATAAATGCGAGTTTGCGCAGTCGCCCCTGAAGGTATATGAGGATGGGGATAATTATAAGCTGTATCTATCTGATGTCGGCTTATTGGCGCAGCAGACCGGGCTTCAATATAAGAATCTTCTCTCTTCAGAGGATAATCTCTTCAAGGGAGTGCTTGCGGAGAACTTTGTATTTCAGCAGATGACGCAGAGCTTACCTGGACTTTGGTATTTCAAGCCAGATCAGAGCATGGAGATTGACTTGCTTTTCGAGAATGAAGATGGGGTGATTCCGATTGAGATTAAGGCGGGGAGG
>JAGBNY010000042.1 GCA_017634175.1 Lachnospiraceae bacterium | reverse complement strand
GTCCAAATTTCGTGTCTTTTTCCGTAATCTTGCAGGGTCAAATTCGGTTACATAGCCCGCTATGCGCCCTCATTTGACCCTACAATCTTACGAAAAAATCCTACGAAATTTTTGACCAGTTATTTATCTACAGCTCCTAAATTTCGAATCATCGCAATATTATTCGGCAGCCTGCCAAAAACGAGCAAACAGTCCGCAGAGCGCTAAGCGCGGGTTTGCGAGTCTTTTGGGGGTGGTTGGAAGTGCCGTAAGGCACTAAACCGTGCAGGTAGAAATCTTTGTCTTTGTGGGCAGAGCGGTAATTTGGAGAATCAGGATGACAGAAGTTATTTACAGCAGAAAAGTGCAATACTATGAGACGGATAAAATGGGCATTGTCCATCATTCTAATTATATCAGGTGGTTCGAAGAGGCCAGGGGCTTATTCTTCGAAAAAAACGATTTGGACTATGCCAAGTGGGAGAGCTTTGGGATAGTGGTCCCGGTGATAGAGGTGAGCGTGAAGTACAGGAACCATCTCACATATGGGGACGGCTTCTATTGCAAGGTGATTCCGGCTGATTTTAAGTACGTCAAATTTTCCTTTGACTATGAGATTTATAATTCGGACACCAATAAGCTCTGTACGATTGGCAGCACTTCTCACTGCTTTCTGGATAAGTCATTGAAGCTTCTAAGGATTAACCACGAATTCCCTGAAACCTTTGAAAAAATGAAGAAACTGTTCAAGGAAGGTAACAATTCAGAACCCCCTGGAATCAGGTAATATTTACTGCTCAAGCTTGCTTGAAAGCAGTAAATATCATCTGATGCTAGGGAGGTAACGATAGTTACCAAGGAAGGCGCTTGAAAGCCATTAGATCATGATTGGGGTTGACATAATTCCATAAATATGTTATGTCTACCTTTTTAGAGCTGAGTTTGCCTGTTCTTGGCTAAGGCTGGCCGCTCTTGACTAGGTAGGCGAAAAAGGTTAGAATTTCATCCGTTATTATGAAAAATCGTGACTACCGTTGCGATAAATCTTTGTTCCATGGGGAGGCTTGGAAATGGCTAAGAGGAATTCTGTTAGTAAGGAGGCGCTTCTGGATGCCGCCTTTGAGCTGGTGCGTTCAGAGGGAACCCGTGCCTTATCTGCGAGGAAGGTGGCGAACGCCGCTGAATGTTCCACCCAGCCGATTTTCAGGCTCTATAAGAACATGGGAGAGCTTTCAGACGAGGTATTTTTGGAGGCCGTAGATTTTTATACCGATTATTTTCTTGAGAAAACCGAGGAAAAGGAGGGCGGGGACAGTCCCTTTGTGGACTTCGGGATGGCCTATGTTTCCTTTGCGAAGGATGAGCCCCATCTATTTCAGATGCTGTTCCTCGAGGAGAACAGCGTCGACATGAGCATGTACGATATACTGAACGGCGGAGACATGGGATTCGTGAGAAAGGAGATTCAGAGGCTCTCCAGCCTTGGGGCGGAACGTTCCCAGATGGTATTCATGAGGATCTGGCTCTTCCTTCATGGGATCGCCTGCATGGAGCTGGGAGCGGATTTCGACTTATCTGAGAATGACATGAGATCCATGTTAAAGGATGTGTTTACAGGGTTCTATGGAAAGATTGAAGGGTAGATGGATATTGTAATTATTGGCGGCGGGGCGGCCGGCATGATGTGCGCCTGCATCGCAGCTAGAAAGCTGAATAAGTCCCATTCTCGTAGCCATAGGATAATCATAATAGAGAAGAATGAGAAGCTAGGGAAAAAGCTCTTCATCACGGGAAAGGGCCGCTGCAATCTGACCAATGCAGCGGACATTGAGGATTTCTTTAGGCAGATAAAACGAAACCCCAAATTCATGTATTCCAGCCTCTATGGCTTCACGAATGATGACGTGATTTCTTTCTTTAATTCGTTGGGGGTTAGGACCAAGGTCGAGAGAGGGAACAGGGTGTTTCCGGAATCGGACAAGTCCTCAGACATAATTGATGCCCTTAAAAGGGACTTGAAGAAAAACCAAGTTGAGGTATGGCTTAATACTGAAGTAAGGCATCTGATGGTGAGTGACGGAAAATGCATCGGGGTCCTATTATCGGACGGAGAACAGGTATTTTCCGATAAATGTATTGTAGCTACCGGCGGGCTGTCCTATCAATCGACCGGTTCAACCGGAGATGGATACCGCTTCGCCAGGGAGAATGGAATAAAAGTCACAGATTTGAGTCCATCTTTGGTCCCACTAAACATAAAAGAAGATTTAACTAAGAAGCTTATGGGACTCTCGCTCAAGAATATTGGTCTAAAGATAAAGGATGAATCCGATAAAAAGGTCTTATATGAGGACTTTGGGGAGATGATGTTCACTCATTTCGGGGTGACGGGCCCGATCATCCTTAGTGCCTCGTCCGCCATAAAGGGAGATTCGATTAAGAATGTGAGCCTCCATTTGGACTTGAAGAACGCCCTATCCGAAAAGCAGTTGGATCTTCGGCTTATCCGAGAATTTGGAGGGGAAAGCCTGAATAAGAATAAGGAATTCAAGAACTCGTTGGATCAATTATTTCCATCCAAGCTCATCCCTGTAATGATTGAGCTTTCGGGCATAGACCCCAAGAAAAGATGCAATGAGATAACAAAGGGCGAGAGGGCTTCTTTCGGGACTTTGATAAAAGATTTCAGGTTGACCGTAGCCGGGAGACGGGGCTTTGATGAGGCCGTCGTCACCAGCGGGGGAGTCGCAGTCAATGAAATAGATCCATCCACGATGGAATCGAAGAAGATCAGGAACCTCTACTTCGTAGGTGAAGTTTTGGACATAGACGCTATGACTGGGGGATTCAACCTCCAGATAGCTTGGTCAACAGCCGCAGCGGCAGGGAGAGCCGCAATTTCTTGAAGCTATGTGATTTTATATTATTGGAGGTATTTTGAAATGGGACATACCATAGCTATTGACGGGCCGGCAGGCGCAGGTAAGAGTACTATTGCAAGGACATTGGCAAAGGACCTGGGCTTCATGTACATTGATACCGGGGCCATGTATAGGGCAATGGGGCTATTCATGCTTGAGAATGAGGTGGATTTAAGCCACCCGGACGAAATCGCGAAAGCCAGCTCGGGCGCGGACATCAATATTGATTATGAAGGGAATAAGCCGTGCATCTACTTGAACGGGAAGAATGTCACCGATTCTTTACGTTCGGAGGCGGTGAGCGATGCGGCGAGCAGGGTGGCGGCTGTCCACGCCGTGAGGGAGAGGCTGGTCAAGCGTCAAAGGGAGCTTGCTGAGTCCAGGGACGTCATAATGGAGGGCAGGGACATTGGCACGAAGGTCCTTCCGATGGCGGACGTAAAATTCTTCCTTACCGCGAGTCCTGAGAAACGGGCAGAAAGACGTTATAAGGAGCTAAGGGATAAGGGCGTTGAATGTACCCTGGAGGAGATACGCAAGGACATCGAAGAGAGGGATGAAAGGGATACTCACCGCACGGCCTCTCCTCTGGTCCAGGCTGACGACGCAGTTTACGTGGATACTTCGGACATGACGATTGACGAAGCCATGGAGTACATGATAAGCTACTGTTTTTAAGGAGATTTTGCCTTGAGAGAGGTCATCGTGGCGAAGAGCGCGGGCTTCTGCTTCGGAGTGCAGAGGGCCGTTGATATGGTCTATGAAGAGATTGAAAAAGCTGATTCTAAAATCTATACTCTGGGGGAGATCATCCATAATGAAGAGGTCGTAAGCGACCTTGAAAGGAAAGGGGTCAGCGTGATCGATTCTTTGAGAGATTTGGATGGGATTGATTCCGGCACGGTCTGCATAAGGTCCCATGGGGTTTCCAGGGCGGTCTATGACGGGCTCAAGAAAAGGCAGGGCCTGAAAATTGTCGATGCCACCTGCCCTTTCGTGAAAAAAATTCACGAGATAGTGGAGAGGGAGAGCGCTCTTGGCAAGGAGATCATAATTATCGGGGACGCGGCTCATCCAGAGGTTGAGGGGATCCTGGGCTATGCACGGGGCCCCGTCAGCGTCATAAATACTGAGGAAGAGGCCCGTGAGTTTGAGAGAAAAGGAAGGGACAGCGAGAGCGAGATCTGCCTGGTTTCCCAGACCACTTTCAATAAATGTAAATTTTATAAATTAGTTGAAATATTGCAAAAAAAAGTATATAGTATTACTACTGTGAATACGATTTGCAGCGCAACAGATCAGAGACAGAAAGAAGCGCGGGAGATAGCATCCAAGGTCGATGCGATGATTGTGATCGGCGGGAGACACAGTTCCAACACTAGGAAACTGTACGAAATCTGTTCTGACGAATGCCGGGATACTAGGTTGATACAGACCAGGGATGATCTGAGTTCTGGTTTTACTGATTCCGATGTCTGTATTGGTATTACAGCAGGGGCTTCTACCCCACACTATATTATTGAGGAGGTTCAAAGTTATGTCAGAGGAACAGAATTTTGAACAGTTGTTGAATGAGTCATTTGCGGAAGGCAGCCTGAATCTTAAGGTTGGTGATATTGTAAAGGGGAAGGTCATTTCCGTGAGTCCAGAGTCTATTGTTTTGGATATTGGAGTGAAGGGCGATGGGCTCATCACCCGGAATGAATATTCAAATGATACAAATTTGGACCTGACTACTGTTGTACACGAAGGCGATGAGCTCGAAACAAAGGTTTTGAAGGGCCGCGCCGGAGACGAACAGATTCTTCTCACGTATAAGCGCTTGGCTGTAGATCGAGGGAATAAGAAACTCGAAGAGGCATTCAACGAAAAGACTGTACTTAAGGGAAAGGTCGTCAGAGTACTGGATGGCGGACTTTCAGTAAGCTTTGACGGCGCAAGGGTGTTTATTCCTGCGAGCTTGGTCAGCGATACCTTTGAAAAGGATTTGACCAAGTACAATGGACAGGAGATAGAATTCATCATTACCGAGTTCAACCCCCGCCGCAGAAGGGTCATCGGGGACAGGAGATGCATCCTTTTAGAGAGGAAGAAAGAGCGCCAGCAAGAGCTTCTTTCAAAGCTCCATGAGGGCGATATTATAGAGGGCAGCGTCAAGAACGTTACTGATTTCGGCGCATTCGTGGACTTGGGAGACATTGACGGGTTGCTCCATATTTCAGAGATGTCTTGGGGTCATGTAGAGAACCCTAAGAAGGTATTCAAGGTCGGGGAGAAGCTCCGGGTATTCATTAAGGGAATCCAGGGAACGAAGATTGCTCTTAGCCTTAAGTTCCCGGATCAGAATCCATGGCTGGATGCCGCTGAGAAATATAAGGTCGGAAACATTGTCAAGGGCAAGGTCGCCAGGATGACGGATTTCGGAGCCTTTGTGGAATTGGAGCCGGGCATCGATGCCTTGCTTCATGTTTCACAGATTTCGAGGGATCATATAGAGAAGCCGTCTGATGTCCTTAAGTCTGGACAGGAAGTGGAGGCCAAGGTCGTGGACTTCAACGAGGACGATCACAAGATTTCCCTCAGCATCAAGGCTTTCTTGAACAGCAACGGGATGGATGTCCCGGACGTTGATGTTCCTGCCGAGGATGAGGGAGCGGAAAGCGCTCCAGAGGCTGCCGCTGATACGGGAGAAGAGGCTCCGGCTGCTGAGGCCGCTCCGGTTTCGGATAACGAATAAGAATGGTTATATGCCCTGGCGGAATAAGGGGCTTTAGTCAGAAATTGCCTGTGGCTCTGAAGCCCGCTGCGGCAATGAATTTTGGTTTTCTCGTCCAAGTGTCAAATAAACGACTGTCGGAGGCGTGTTTTTATAATGGTAAAAGGCGATTACGAGCAATTTAAGAAGTCTGTCTTCGCTTTGACGAAGATAGATTTATCCTCTTATAAGGAGAATCAGATGCGCAGGCGCATCAATTCCCTGATTGAGAGGAATGAAATGGATAATTATGCCGATTATGCTGTGGGGCTAAAGAAGGATACCAAGCTTTTCGATGAATTCATCAATTTTATTACGATTAATGTGTCTGAGTTCTATAGGAATCCGGATCAGTGGAAGCTTATGGATCAGACCTTCATCCCTGAGCTCATAAGCAAGTTCGGTGAGAATCTCAAGATTTGGAGCGCGGCCTGCTCCACAGGGGATGAGCCTTATTCTCTGGTAATGGCTTTTTCAAGGCATCTGCCGTTGAACAAGATAAAGATAAATGCCACCGATTTGGACAAGACCGTCATAGCCCAGGCTAAGACCGGGGTTTACAGCGCAAAGAGCATTGCTTCTGTGCCAGATGATTTCAAGAAGAAGTATTTCAAGCCCGTGGGCTCATCCTTCCAGATCAGCGATGAGATAAAGCGCAGGGTGGAATTCAAGGAGCATAACCTTTTGAAGGACATTTATCAGACGAATTACGATCTGATAGTCTGTAGAAATGTTCTTATCTACTTTACTGAAGAGGCCAAGGATGCGGTATTCCAGAAGTTCGCAAATAGCCTGAAGCCCGGAGGGATCCTCTTTATCGGGAGCACGGAGCAGATAATGACCTATAAAGAGATGGGTTACAAGAGAAGAAATTCTTTCTTCTATGAAAAAGAGAAATAAGTTTTGAAATATAAGCCTGCCAGTCTCTGGCAGGCTATTTTGTGCGATAAGGCCGGAGAGCGCAAGCCGAGCTTGATCGAGCTTGCATTCGACGGCCAAGTACATCTGGCAGCTTCAGATGCCAGATGTACGCACAGCGTAATCGAGTAGGAGGGCTTTTCCCCCTACTCGATTCATCCGCCGAACTCACTCGAGCGGACATTTGACGTTCTTTTTATCTGGCAGCTTCAGCCATAGACCGCGCAACCCAGCAGCGAGAGCTATTCCAGCTGCCAGGTCACTTATTTCAAGAAAGCATCATCATAATCTTATTGCTGCGCTCCAGGAAAGCGGTCATCTCGCTTGGAGACAGCGATTGATTAGCGAGGAGCCCCATGTCATAGAGCTGCTCCTCTATCATCTTGCTGTTCTCAGATTCAGGGTCATCCATGACCTTTTTGACCAATGGATGGTTCGCGTTTAGGATCAGGGTCTGGCCTTCCCTATTCTTGAACATTCCGCTGTCCTCTTCATCGGAATTATTCATCGAATACATCTTCATCATATCCATCATCCTGCGGGTTTCTTCAGACAAGGTCAGAATTGACGAAATATTCTCATCTTTAAGTTTCTTTATCTGGACTTCAAGCTTATTCTCTTCTCCCAGATAGCCTTTAAGAGCCTTTAGTATCCCTTCTGCCTTTCCCTTGTATTCCTCTGTCTCTCCATCCGTTTCTTCGCCCTTCACTTCATCGGTAAGGTCAGCGTCAATCCTCTTGAATTTCACGCCCTCATTCTTGGACTCCAAGGACTGCATGAAAGGCGTATCAATATTATGCTTCAAGATGACCGCTTTCTTTCCGGCCGCCTTGAACATATTGATATATTGCCCCTGCTGCTTTTCGTCAGTCACATAATAGATGATATGCTCCGGCTTCTCCTCATCGCCCTCCTTATCATCTTTCTTATCGACCACCTCAGCCTCAACAGTTTCACCCGACTCAGCGTCCTTTGCCTCGGATTCATCGGGATCTCCCTGCGGCTTTACGTCTAAGCATTCGGGCAGAGTCGAATATTCTCCATCTATATCCTTAAAAAGGATGTAATCATTGATCTTGTCGGCAAATTTATTGTTCCTCAGATAGCCATACTTGATGAAAGGAGAAATGTCCTCCCAGTACTTCTTATAATTCTCCAAATCTGTCTTGCACATTCCGGAAAGCTTCTCAGCTACCTTCTTGGTGATATAGTCAGAGATCTTGGTAACAAAGCCATCATTCTGCAAGGCGGATCTCGATACATTCAAAGGCAGGTCAGGGCAATCAATGACCCCTTTCAGCAGCATCAAGAATTCCGGGATGACCTCCTTAATATTATCTGCTATAAAGACCTGATTATTGTACAGTTTGATGACTCCCTCGATGGATTCATATTCCATATTTATCTTCGGGAAATAGAGAATGCCTTTCAAATTAAAAGGATAATCCATGTTCAGATGAATCCAGAAAAGCGGCTCCTTATAGTCCCTGAAGGTCTTCCTATAGAATTCCTTATATTCATCATCAGTACAATCCTTTGGAGTCTTTGTCCAAAGAGGGTGAATCTCATTTATCGGCTTTGGCGGCTCAGGGGGGATCTCCTTCCCATCATCGTCCTTCTTGGGTTCCGGAGGCGCAGCATTCACGTCCTTTAGATAAATCTCTACCGGCATGAATGAGCAGTACTTTTCAAGGACCTCCCTCACGGCATATTCGTTACAGTACTTTAGGCAGTCCTCATTGAGTTCCAAGGTTATCTCAGTACCGACCTTATCCCTTATACCGTCCTTTAAGTCGAACTCGGTCCCAGCCCCCTCACAGGACCAATGGACAGCCGTGGCTCCAGGCTGATAAGAGAGAGTGTCAATCGTCACCCTGTCAGCCACCATGAAGGCAGAATAGAAGCCTAAGCCGAAATGGCCTATTATCTGATCCGCATCGGTCTTATCCTTGTACTTATTCAAGAAATCAGTGGCGCCTGAGAATGCGATCTGATTTATGTACTCATCCACTTCCTCAGCCGTCATCCCTATTCCATTATCGACGAATTTCAAGGTCTTAGCCTTGTTGTCAACGAGTACGTCTATGCGCCCTTTAAGCATGGTGCTGTCACCATCGCCTGTCTCTGAGTCCGGCGCCTGATACTCTCCTATAGCTTCCAGCTTCTTTAGTTTGCTGATCGCATCAGTTGCGTTTGATACCAGTTCCCTGATAAAGATATCCTGATCGGAATACATCCACTTCTTGATTATAGGGAAAATATTCTCACTGCTAATCGAAAGGTTTCCATGCTTTTCAGCCATTTTTATAAATCCTCCTCATATCAAAACTTATGACAATCCGAACGTCCTGCCAGATGAATTCGAAAAGCCTCAAAAAGCAATTAATTAGAGTATATTCCTAAGTACAATTAAAGTCAACAAAAATTTAGCACTCATCAAAGATGAGTGCTAGCAAGGCTTTGGATATTATATAGAGTTTATATCAATTCTTAAAGACCTGTTCATAAACCTCAAAAAAGTTTTTGTCCGTATTAAGGCTCTCTCCTCTGAAATTCAAACTCTCCCACAGCTTGACATTCAGCTCTGACATCAAGGCCGCACTGAATTCATTATAAACCTTGTCGAAGGCCTCCTTCTTTCTCTGTCTCAATATCCTGACCTTATTTTCATCTGTGGCAGCCTTATCAAAGGTACTTAAAATTTGAATTATTATATATGAATCCTCTGTCTCGATTACATCGCTGATGTCCCCATTGGACATATTGAAAGCAATCTCCTCCAGGCTTTGAGGCATCTCTCCCTTGCTGAAGCTTAATGTCTCCTGATCCGACTCACTATATTTATCCACGCAATCTTCAAAAGACTCTCCATTTGAGTCCCTTATAATGGATAATACATCTTCAGCTTTTTGCTTAATGGCTTTTTGTTTTGCTTCATCATATGGGGCAAAGCTTCCGTCCTCTGCCTCCTCGCCTTTGAAAAGGACGATCTGCCTAACTGTAATGCTCCTTGCCTCGTCATCACTGATTTCTGGATTCACCTGATCTGTAATCTTCTTATAAACCTTATCAGCCAAGGCATATTCTTCGTACATTTTAGAGACCAAGCCCTGATTCACTCCCAAAGACTCGGCCTTGTCGGACAGCTCGTCCACGTATTCTTTCCCCGCTCTCTGAGACAGCTCGATTTCAGAGTCTTCCAAGGATATTTCCATGGACTCAGCCAGCAAATTCATCGACTTGATCTGCGCCACCCTTGCCAGCATGGTGCTTTTCAGCCTGTCCTCCAGGGTTTCCCCTTTAATGCGCTGATCCCAAATCTCCTCGCCATATATATTAGTATACTGGTCCTCAGCGGTTTTCATATAGATACTGATTTCCGGCACGAAGCAGCTCTTGCTATTTATCCTGAATACTTCATTTTGCGCAAAGTCCTTGGTGAAAACTATCTCAGGTCTCCCCTCCCTTTTTTGCATAATGAAAATGACGGACGAAACGATGAGGGCGATCATCGCAAATATACAGGCTCCTATTATTATCTTTTTTTTCATATGCTCTCTACCCTTGCCTTAAAAGCCAAATGATTGTATACTTATGTGATTCTATAATTTATCCTAGGAGGGCTAAAAATGTCCAAAAAGTTTCGCAAATTCCTATCTTTTACTCTTTTAACCGGCGCTGCCGCGGCAGCAGCCATATATTTCCTTAAGAATCGTGAAGCTGAGGACAAATTTGAAGACTCAGATAACGATGTGAATGACGACCTTGAAGAATTCCTGCAATCAGAAGATGAGGCCAAAGAAGATTCTCGCTCCTATGTCCCGCTGAATTTTGACCAACAAAATGACGCCAATACTGAATCTCAGACGGCTGCAGACAATGATAGCAATGATCCTTCAAGCGAACCGGAAGAGAAGATTGAAGCCGCAAATGTTTCCTCTGAGCCTTCAAGCGATAAACCCGAAGCGCCTGCTTCAAGAGAGGATCTTCCAGGCAACTCAATAAATGGCAGCTTAAATTCATAAAGTCCATAAAAAGGGTCCGTCATCGGACCCTTTTTATGGACTATCAAATCTTTCAGCCGCCTCTCACTTCTTAATCACAAAAGAGCTTTTAAGCGAGACTATCCTATTGAAAACCGGATCACCCGGTTTCGAATCCTTGCAATCGGTCGTGAAAAAACCCTTCCTAACGAATTGGAAAGATTCATAGGGCTTCGCCTCAGAGAGCGCCGGTTCTACATAGCACTCATTCAGCTCAACCAAGGAATTTGGGTTCAAGTTCAAGGTCCCGTCCTCATTATATACCGGCAGCTCAGGCTCTATTAAGCTCTCATAGAGCCTGACCTTCACCCTCTTTGCATCTGGCGCATAAACCCAATGAATAGTGCCCTTTACCTTCCTTAGCTCCTTTCCTGCATTCTCCACCCCCTGCTTCGTCTCAGGGTCGTAGGTGCAGTGAACCACTGTCACTTTTCCCTCATCGTCCTTTTCACAGCCCACGCATTTCACGTAATAGGCATGCATGAGCCTCACCTCATTGCCCGGATAGAGCCTGAAGTACTTCTTTGGCGGCTCCTCCATGAAGTCCTCTCTCTCGATATAGAGCTCTCTTCCGAAAGTGACCTGTCTTTCACCTAGTTCCTCATTCTCAGGGTTATTAACGGCACTCAAAGTCTCCGTCTCTCCCTCAGGATAGTTATCTATGATGAGCTTCACTGGATCCAGGATTGCCATAAGGCGCCTGGCCTTCTTTTTCAAGTCCTCCCTGATGCAGTACTCCAGCATCTCCATTTCGGACGTAGAATTGGACTTTGAAACGCCCGACAATTCAACAAAAAGCTGGATGGATTCCGGGGTATAGCCCCTCCTGCGAAGCCCCGCAATCGAGACCAGCCTTGGGTCATCCCATCCATCGACCTTTTTCTCTTCTACTAATCTTTTTATGTACCTTTTTCCGGTTACGACATGATTCAAGAAAAGCTTTGCGAACTCGATCTGCCTGGGAGGGTTCGGGCACTCACATTCTCTCACGACCCAGTCATAGAGCGGCCTATGATCCTCAAATTCCAGGGTGCAGATCGAATGGGTCACGCCCTCCACCGCATCCTCCAAGGGATGGGCGAAATCATACATGGGATAGATGCACCATTTATCGCCCGTATTATGGTGAGTCATATGGGCAATCCTATATATCACCGGGTCCCTCATGTTCATGTTCGGGGATGCCATGTCAATCTTCGCTCTCAGGGTATAGGCGCCATCAGGGTATTTCCCCTCCCTCATCTCCTGAAAAAGCCGAAGGTTCTCTTCAATCGGCCTTCCCCTGTCCGGGTCATCCTTGCCGGGCTCTGTCAAAGTCCCTCTATATTCCCTCACCTCTTCTGCCGTCAAGGATGAGACATATGCCTTGCCCTTACGTATCAGGACCAGCGCATAATCATACATGGCCTCGAAATAGTCCGATGCAAAGAACAGCCTGTCCTCATAATCAGCTCCCAGCCACTGCACGTCTTCCTTTATCGAATCAACGAATTCAACCTTTTCCTTCGTGGGATTCGTATCATCGAAACGCAGGCTGAATTTCCCGCCATATTCCTTAGCGAGCCCATAGTTCAATAGTATGGACTTTGCATGCCCTATATGCAGATACCCATTTGGTTCAGGGGGAAACCTGGTCTGCACCCTATTATAAACACCCTCTTCCAAATCCTTGTCTATAAGATTCTCAATGAAATTCCTGGATTTCTCAATCTGTTCAGCCATTTATTCTCCTTAAGTTTTTCAAGACAAGAGCTCCATCAGCTCATCCTTCGACATCTTTGCGATAGATGTCGTTTCTCCCGAAAGTATCGCATCGGCAAGGTCCTTCTTCGCTTCCTGCATCTTCAATATCTTCTCTTCTATCGTGTCCTTGACGATTATCCTATAAACTGAGACCTCTCTTGTCTGCCCTATCCTATGGGCCCTGTCTGTCGCCTGGTTCTGAGCCGCCACATTCCACCATGGGTCGTAATGGATGACTACGTCAGCCCCGACCAGGTTCAAGCCTGTCCCACCCGCCTTGAGCGATATCAGGAACAAGGGCACGTCCCCCTCATTGAAGTCATGCACGAGGGACACCCTCTCCTCCTTGGGAGTGGAACCGGTTATTTTATAGTATGGTATCTTCTCTTTTTTTAGGCTCTTCTCCAAAAGAGCCAGCATGGAGGTGAATTGCGAGAAAAGCAATATCCTGTGATTCCCGTCAATGGCGCTTTGAACGAGCTCTATGCAGGAATCCTTCTTTGCTGAACTGCCCTTATAGTCCTCGAAAATAAGGGACGGGTCGCAGCAAATCTGCCTTATCTTCGTGAGTTCCGCAAGTATCTTGATCCTCCCCTCCCCACTAAGCGCCTCTGTCTCTTCCAGCATCTGCTTCATGTGCAGCACCTGGGCATCATAGAGCCTCTGCTGATCCTCTTCAAAGCGGGAATAGCGAACTTCCTCAATTTTATCCGGTAAGTCCTTTAAAACATCCCCTTTCAGCCTCCTCAGTATGAAGGGGGAGACCATTTTCTTCAGACTCTCCGTGGCGTCCTCATCCTTATTCTTAGTGATGGGGGTCTCGAACATGCGGCTGAATTGCTCATAGGTATATAGGAAGCCCGGCATAAGGAAATCAAAGATGCTCCATAGCTCACTTAGGCGGTTCTCTATCGGAGTCCCTGTGAGCGCCGCCTTCTTGCTGGCCTTTACCACCTTCACAGCTTTTGCTATCCCAGTTTTGGGATTCTTGATGTATTGCGCCTCATCCACTACCTCTAGATTGAATGAGAGTCCATCATATAGTCCTATATCTCTTCTCAATAAATCATAGGAGGTAACGACCACGTCATAGTCAGAGTACGTTTTAAGTATCTCTTTCCTGTTTTTCAAATTGCCCGCTATCGCCGCCGCATTCAGGCTCGGGGCAAATTTCTCGATTTCCTCCATCCAATTATATATGAGGGAGGCCGGGCATACAACGAGGGCAGTCCCGGACTCTCCCTCATTCTTTTGAGCCAGGATCACCGAAATAAGCTGCAAGGTCTTCCCGAGCCCCATATCATCGGCGAGAATGCCGCCAAAGCCGAATTGGAAAAGCGTCCTGAACCACTTATACCCATATATTTGATATTTCCGCATTATAGGCAGGATGGTCGGAGGCGTCTCGTAGTCGGAATCCTTCACCGTCTTGAAATTCTTGACCAGGCTCCTGAAATGCCTGTCCCGGTCTGCGGCGATCTCATCATGATCCTCCAGCATCTTATCCAAATACAGCGCCCTATACAGCGGAAGATGAAGCTTCCCTTCCACAAATTCCTTCAGGGACAGGTTCATACTGTCCATTACAGAGGACAGCATATCTAAGGAGCTTCTCTCACTATCGCCGAATACAACATAGTCCCCGTTTCCGAGCCTGTGATAACGTTTTTTCAACCTATAGCTGGAAAGCAGGTCAAGAAGCTCCTTCTGGCTGATGTCCTGAGTCTTCACCTCCAGATTCATTATGTCGCTTTCAACGGACACTCCAATGTTTATAGTCGGAGTGCGCCTGATCTTCAGGCGATTTATCGCATCGGTGCCCTGCACCTCACCCATGCTCAAGAGCTTGGATATTCCGATATCCAAGATATCGAAGACCGCATCGTCACTCTGTACCAGGCTGTACTCTTTTTCTTTTTTGTCATAGTCAGGGAAAATCTCAAGAAGCTCATTCGAGACCCTTCTTTCTTCCTGAAGATCCCTGAATTCTTCCTCGGGAAAATCACCATCCGGCATCATGAGGTCGAAAGATGACTCATCATAGCTGACCTTGGGTTTACACTTTATGAAACCATCTTCTATGTCCAGCAAAAACAGAAAATGCGCCTCTGGAGGAAGGTTCTTATGAATGAGATTCTCATTAATCTCGTTGACCTCGATTTCCCCTCCCTCTTTAAGTTCGGGAAGAACCCTGTAGAAGAAGCCTGCCAGATTCTTCTCTCCTACCACGAAGCTAACTTTGCCGGTGTTTGAAGCAATGGACATGAAAGGCAGCAGCCTTCTCGAAGATTCTTCCCCGAGCCTGCTGAGGTAAGAGTCCTGAATAAAGTACCTGTATTTATTGCCCTCGATTATGGCAGGCATATCTCCCTCTACCTTGACCCCATTAAAGGTCTTATCCGATCCCATATACGGGCTAACACTCAGTTCAAAAGATATCTCCCTTTCTCTTAACTTAAGCTCCGAGGCCTTTCTATTGCCCTTGACTTTATCAATATATTCAACATTCCGTCCATTGAAAAGATCATAGAAATCATCAATGGCAGTTCCTGAAAGATGGATGCTGTTCCCAATTTTTATACCTTCGCCATAATAATACCTATTGCTCCTTATTTGGGCGTTGATATCATTGATTTCCTTCACCCTTTCCTTGATGAAATCATAGACAGAAAGAAATTCATCAGCGAAATCCTCATTTACGAAGCTTATCAGGTTACTTCCATATTGAACGGTGCCCTTCTTCTCATAAGTCTCAACCAGCTCCGAAAGATTCTTCACGGCGTTTAGCTTTTTGCTGCCAATCCTAAATGAAAGCGCAAAAGAATTAGAATCCCGGGTAATCTTAGGGATCAATGAAAGGGTCTTAGTCCTGGAGACCTCTTCATCTATCATGCGTTCTGAGCGAATTTGTTTGAACTCTGACAAGACTTTGTTCGCGTTTATGTCTGTTTCATCGCCCGGATTATACTTAATGATGTACGCACTAAGCAGCATCAAGAAAGCTACCTGGTGGACGCAGAAAGACTGGCTGTATCTGGAGAAAAAGGTCGGATAGAAATTATGCCCGCATGCACTGCAATAAGACTGATCTATTCCTTCCCTTCCAATGGACATGGAAAATGTATCTACCCGATTGAATCGTTTGTTCTTGAAAGAAGCGGAAGCATACAGCTTCATTTTCCCATTTATCAAATACCTGTCATATCCTAAAAGCACTTCTTCAAGCCATGCTTCGCCCTTATTAACCAGCCCCCTGGCCTCACTAATCATCTTATTGTCAAAATCGTATTTGGATGTAATCTGTCGCAGGTCGAAAAAAAGCTTCCGCGCAGGCTTATCTCCAAAGAGTTCCTTCAAAGGGTCATATTCTTCAATCTGTGCTTCTTCAAGAATTGGAACACCGTTCCTAAAGTCCAAAGCATAGCACACTGCAGCCGTATGATTGCAAAACAATCCCCTTCTGCTCACGCTGCAGTCACAGAGCCCCAGGACGACGCCCTTTCCATAGCCTATCACCTTTACATTGTGTACCCTTTGCCCCAGGACCTTTGCAGATGCATTACCGTTATCATCTTCTTTAAGGCCCTTCACCTTCCCCTGCTTAAAGTACTTAAGACCCGTCTGAAGCGTGCCCGGGTCAAAGGATTCTTTCCAATCCATCTATCATACTCTCCAAAAATGAACGCTTTATAGTGTCTCTTCGGTTTCATTGTCCAACGAATCGTGCTCACCACTGTCATGAAGAAACTCCCGACTAACCACTCTTTTTTGCGTCCTCTGCTCTTCCACGTGACTGGATAATAGCTCCATGACATATTCAGGATTCTTAATATTCTCTATGCAAAAATCTCCAAGATTCTTGTCTCCGGAACAGCAATTAATGGTACCTATCCCAAATATCCTTTGACCAAAGGTCTGCCTCATCGAAACGTCCATAATACGGTACAGTCTTACCTCGTCTCTTTTCAGGGTAAATATCCCGCTCTTAATATACAGACGCTCCTCATCCAAAGCATAGACCGTGAAGCTCCATGGCAAGCCCAGAAAAGTACGTTTTCTATCACTCCAAAGATATTCTTTCTTTAGTATCTCGCTCATTCACCCACCGTCCTCTTCCTGCTATCCTGGAAAATATCTATCATTTTCTCAGCGAATTCCTCCGGATAAAGCTGTACCATCGTAGAATCTATGAGATCTCCTACCTTTATCTTGAATGCGATCTTCACGAAATTGTCATTTCGCCCCTCGAACATTTTCTCGAATATCCTGACGCTCTCCACATCTATCGTATTTACCTCCGGAGTGCTGATATCCACCATGAGTCCCAGCATAGAGGACATGGAAGTAGCTGCGGAACCCATCATCTGATTCATCGCCTCTGAGACGGCCGAGAGCTGCAGCTCGCCTATCTCACCCTGGATATTGCTGCCATCGCCTCCCATCATCAGGTCCGTCATTATCTTCACATCGTCCTCTTTCAGGATCAGCACGTTATTCCCATCCAGGCCCTTGATGAAATGAATCTGCACGAAGATGCAAGTCTTTTCGTAATCATCAAGCGCCTCGCTCCTTTTGATGATTTTCACGCTCGGAGTCGTTATGAGTACTTTTTTATTCACCATCATCGAAAGAGAAGTGGCGGAATTCCCCATGCTTATATTGGCTATCTCTCCTAAAACATCCACTTGAGTATCGCTTAATACTGGTATCATTTATACCCTCCTTTAGCATTTAGTCCGAAACAGATACAATCTGCTATATTTTACACCAAATAGAGCATTTATGCTATACTAAACATATATTAATCTATTCAACAGGAGGAATCATGAGTTCAGAATGTAATCATAATTGCGAGGGATGCTCAGGCAGCGCCTCTTGCATAGAAAAAAACGGCGGTATCCCAAAGGACCCGTTTAACCCTAAGTCCAGCGTCAAAAAAGTCATAGCTGTCGTAAGCGGCAAGGGAGGGGTCGGCAAATCTTTGATCACCAGCCTCTCTGCAATCGCCGCAAACAGGATGGGTTACACTGTCGGGATTTTGGATGCGGATATAACCGGTCCCTCAATCCCCAGGATATTCGGCATCCAAAACAAGGCACAGGGCACGGAAGATGGAATGTTGCCGCAGGAAACGGAAAACGGCATACGGATCATGTCAGTGAACCTGATCCTTGAAAATGAGTCGGATCCGGTCGCCTGGAGGGGGCCCATTTTATCCAGCGTCGTCAGGCAATTCTGGAACGAGGTGATTTGGGGAGATCTGGATTTTCTTTTCATAGACATGCCGCCCGGCACAAGCGATGTGATGCTGACCACCTTTCAATCCATTCCGGTGGACTACAGCATAATGGTGACATCCCCGCAGGAATTAGTCTCAATGATAGTGGGAAAGGCAGTCAATATGGCGAATCAGATGGATGTCCCGATTTTGGGATTAGTGGAGAATATGAGTTATATAGTCTGTCCAGACTGCGGAAAGAAAATACCAATCTTTGGCGAAAGCAGGCTGAACCAAGTCTGCTCCGAATATGGGATACTGCCCCTCGGCTCAATACCGATGCTGAATGAGCTTGCGAGCCTAACAGATAAGGGCAGCTTAGAAGAGATAAATTTAGAGTCCGGATTTCTGGACCCCATAGCCTCAGCCTTGAAAAAACTAATTTGATTTGTAACTATTTGGAACCCCCAGAAAAAAGTGAGATTAACTGTTTTCAAGCAATTTGAGCAGTTAATCTCACCTTTTCCAAGGGGTTCTGAATAGTAAGGAGCTGTGCAAAAATAACTTTGCATTTTGCTTGTAAAGTTATTTCTGCACAGCTCCTTACTTTAATTTTAGGATTTATTAATTCATATTTTAATTCAAATTAACAAATCATTTATGAAGCAAACACCGTTTGTACACAAATTATCCGTATAATGACTTTTGTCAGGTGAGATTAATAAAGTTACTTGAAGGTTCAAGGTTTAATCCCCTGATGCGAAATTGATATTCTCCCCCTAACGTTGGTATACAAGACCAACAAAATACTCTCCTTAAACAATGCGGCAGTTTCTCCAGACTGCCGCATTTGCTTTTGTAAAATAAGCGCTCCGCGCTCTGCTGTCCGCTGCTTCGGACTGTTTGCCTACCTCGCCCCCTTTCTGAAGATTACAGTTCCTACGGTCATGAATATGAGCTTGAAGTCCAATAGAAGCGACCACTCATCGATGTATTTAAGGTCCAGCTTCACCACATCTTCAAAGTCCTTTATATCGGATCTCCCCGAAACCTGCCACATTCCAGTAATCCCCGGCCTTATCGAAAGCCGCCTCATGTGATAATTCTCGTATTGCAGATATTCATCCTCCGTCGGGGGCCTGGTACCAACTATGCTCATGTCCCCTTTGAGCACATTCCAAAATTGCGGAAACTCATCGATGCTGCTTTTTCTTAAGAATTGTCCAATGGGGGTAATCCTCGGGTCATTCTCCATCTTGAACATAAGGCCCTTCATCTCGTTATTCTTCATCAATTCAGCTTTTCTCTCTTCAGCATCAATATACATGGTCCTGAACTTATATATCTTGAAGCGCCTGCCGTTTATCCCCACCCTTGTCTGAGCGAAAAATACAGGACCCGGAGACGTAATCTTTATTATCGGGCTAAAAATCAGCCAGCATATTGCGCAGATCATAAGTCCAATTATAGAGCCTCCAATATCGATCACTCTTTTTATAAGCAGCGCAAAGGGATTGTGTACCGTCGCCGCATAAGAAACGACCTGATAATCCCCAAAAGTGCGTATTGTCTTGGCCCTTGTATCAATATTGAATATCTCAATATTCAGATTCACTGTGACTCCCATCTGCTCAAAGCCCAAGACCAGTTTTTTCAATTCGAATTTATAGGTGTAGGGAAGATGAATGAAAACCTCGTCATAAACATTCTCCCTATGGCTATCCAGATAGTTGTCCCTATTGCCTACCACAGGAATCCCTTCTATCGTCCTTCCAATCCTGTCATCGTCCAAAAGGGTTATGCAAGAGATATTCATCAAGGCATACTTATTGCCATTCATCCGCCTAATTATCTTCGGCGCAAATTGAGAAAGGGTAATTAGCATTATATTTGTGGCATTAAAACCGGTACCTGCGAATCGGATCAGGAATGAGCGGAATGTTATGCGGAAAAGAAAATCCAGCCCTAAGAAAAACAGGAACATGAAGCCAACGACGTATCTGGATACCAGTATTGCCTGCTGCGTGACGAAGAGGTAGACCATCAGATAAGCTAAAAGGAAAAGCGTGTTCTGAGTAACCGAAACAAGGTTCTCAAAAACACCCTGCTTCACTATTCCCTCCCGGTTATTGTCGTGCATGAAAAATATGATCCCATAGAGAAGACAGGTGACAACCAGCATAGAAATATATAATTCCCCATTTTCCCATCCGCTAAGGGTTGAAAAACGTACATACCATGAAAGCAGGAATGAAAAGAAAATCGCTAAGATGTCCAGCCCCAAGATCAATGCGCGCCTAAGCTGCCTATTTCTGAAAAGCATGATTGCCCTCCCTTAAGCAAAGAATAAATAAGTAACAAAAAAGCCGCATATTCTGCGGCTTTTAATCAATTCAATCAAATATACAATATAAAATGCAGGAAAAGGGACTTGAACCCTCACGATGTTAACCACCACAGGCACCTGAAGCCTGCGCGTCTGCCAATTCCGCCATTCCTGCAATTACATGAGCCGCAAGGCTTTAACTCAACGGCTCATTAAAATATTCTACTATAAAATCGTATGACTGTCAATAGAAAAATATTATTTTTGAAGCTTTGATTTTGCTATCCCTACCAAGGTATTGAAACCATCAATGTCATTCACTGCCATTTCTGAAAGCATCTTGCGGTTTATGTCAATCTCTGCAAGCTTCAACCCGTACATGAGCTGGCTATAGCTGATATCCTGCATACGAGCAGCCGCATTGATTCTGGTAATCCACAGCTTCCTGAAATCTCTCTTCTTCTGCTTGCGTCCTGCAAAGGCTGAAGCCATGGCCCTCATCACGGCCTGCTTCGCAATCCTGTATTGTTTTGACCTAGCCCCTCTGTATCCTTTGGCGAGCTTCAGAACCCTATTGTGCTTCCTCTTTGCATTTAAGCCACCTTTAATCCTTGCCATATCTATCCTCCTTCAAGTATGCGGCAAATAAGCTTTAACTGCCTCATCGGCCGCTTTCATCAATCCCAACCCTATGCGTCAAGACCCTAGATATACGGCAGGATCTTCTTCATAACCTTCTCATTTGAGTGGTCTGTCATTGTAGCATGACGCAGATTCCTCTTAGTCTTAGCCGATTTCTTCGTAAGAATATGACGTTTATAAGCCTTGAATCTCTTCAATTTGCCGGTACCAGTCACCTTGAAACGCTTGGCGGCTGCCCTCTTTGTCTTCATCTTTGGCATTTACTTATTCCTCCTTATTACCTAATCATTTTTTCTGAGAAAGCTGCATTGTCATTGTGCGCCCCTCTACCTTCGGAGCCCTGTCAATAACTGCGCAATCACTCAGGTTTTCAGCAAAATCATCTAAGATGTGACGAGAAGAATTCATATGCGCCATCTCCCGCCCTCTAAAACGCAAGGTCACTTTCACTCGGTCCCCCCTCGTTAAAAACTTCCTTGCGGCATTAGCTTTTGTATTCAAGTCGTTAGTATCGATATTCGGAGACAACCTTATCTCCTTGACTTCAATAATCTTCTGTTTTTTCTTGGCTTCCTTGTCTTTTCTGGCCTGCTCATACTTGAACTTTCCATAGTCCACAATCTTGCAGACAGGAGGCTTCGCCCCAGGAGCAATTTTGACCAGATCCAACCCTGCATCTTCAGCCGCTTTCCTTGCATCCTGAATGGACATGATACCAAGCTGCTCGCCATTCTCACTAACGACGCGGACTTCCCTGTCCCTGATCTGCTCATTTATAAATAAATCGTTACTAATTGCCTTTTACCTCCAAATAGAAAAAGGGACAGCAAAGCCGCTGTCCCTTGTAAACGCCCTAAGAATTTGTAGACAAACAAACCTACATTTTCTATACCTTTTCAGTCAGCCTAATGAACTGCCTAAAGGTGAGAGTGGAACCTCTGCTTCAACGGTTTTCTATTATGACACACAGAAAGAGACTTGTCAAGCCTAAAAATCAGCATTTTTCAATAAATCAAGCGAATAATCATTATTCATTTGCGAGCACATTTCAATGAACTTTTCAAGGGGCACATTCGCAAGCGGCTTCGCTTCTCCCCTAATATTTACAGATACTGTATTTTCGGCGGCCTCCCTGTCTCCCAAAACCACGGTATAAGGATCCCTCATGCTCTTGCAATTCCGGATCTTTATCTTCATGTTCTCATCGGAGTAATCCGTCTCAAAGCGGATCCGATTCTTGAACAATTCATCGGATACCTTTCTGGCGTATTCATTGTGCTCTTCCCTGATCGGCACGACCCCGACCTGTATCGGAGAAAGCCAGAACGGGAACTGTCCCTTGAAATGCTCTATCAAAATCCCGATAAACCGCTCAAATGACCCAAAAATCGCCCTATGGATCATGACAGGCTGCTTGAATGAACCATCCTGAGCCACGTATTTCAGCTCAAAATTCAGCGGTAACTGGAAATCGAGCTGGATCGTGCCCATCTGCCATTCCCTGCCAAGGCAATCCTTCATTTTGAGGTCGATCTTTGGCCCATAAAATGCGCCGTCTCCCTCATTTATTTCGTAGTTTCCATTTCCAAGCTTATTATCCAGTATCTTTTTCAGGGACTCCTCCGCCCTGTTCCAGAGAGCAATGTCCCCCATGAAGTCTTCCGGCCTTGTAGAGAGTTCCGCTGAATAGCTGAGACCGAAAGTCGCGTAGATGCTCTTTGCGATCTCCATGATATCGTTTATCTCATCTTCTATCTGGTCGTCCGTCACAAAGATATGGGCATCGTCTTGATGGAATTCCTGAACCCTAAAAAGACCGTTCAGCTCCCCTGACTTCTCTTTTCTATGAATGATGTCCGTTTGAGAGTACCTCAGCGGAAGCTCCTTATAGCTTCTTTGGGTGCTCCTGTAGACATTCACTGCACTAGGGCAATTCATCGGCTTTATAGCATATTCCGTATCTTCATCTATGGGTACGATAAACATCCCATCATGGTAATGCGCCCAGTGCCCGCTAGTGATCCAAAGCTGTTTGGAGCTAAGAACCGGACCCGAAATTTCCTGATAACCGTGGCTTAACTGGACCCTGCGCCAATAATCCAAGAGGGCGTTATACACGTTCCAGCCTCTTGGAAGCCAATAGGGCATCCCCGGGGCCGTTTCATGGAACATGAATAGCTGCATCTCAGGCCCCAGCTTCTTATGGTCCCTTTCCATGGCCTCTTTTATGAGGTCCAGATGCTCCTTCAATTCCTTCTTATCAGGGAAGGCATAGACATAAATCCTGGTGAGCTGGTCGTTATGCTCATCTCCCCTCCAGTAGGAACCGGAAACGGACTTAATCTTAAAGGCCACATTCATCAATTCCTGAGAATTCTCGACATGGGGTCCCCTGCAAAGATCAACGAAATCATCACCTGTACGATAAATGGTAATCTTCTCATCTTCTGGCAGGTCTTTTATCAGTTCTTCCTTATATTTCTGCCCTGCAAAGATTTCAAGCGCCCTGTCCCTTGAAACTTCTTCCCTTTCCCATTTCTCTTTCCTCTTTAAAATCTCCTTCATCTTGTCTTCGATGGGCTTGAAGTCATCCTGGGTCAAGGTCCTGGGAAGCATGAAATCATAATAAAAACCGTCAGCAATCTGCGGCCCTATGGCATACTTTGTATCCTTGCCAAATATCTCTATCACTGCCTTGGCTAGAATATGCGCCATCGAGTGCCTGTATACCCTCAAAAAATCTACTTTTTCCATCACTTAAACCTCATCTTCCATGACAATATTTATATTTCTTCCCGCTCCCACAGGGGCAAGGATCGTTCCTTCCGATTTTTTTCTCCGTCCTCTTGAAAGTATGAGACTGCTTCTGCTCCTTGAAATATTGCTTCTGCTCTTCCTTTGTGAAGATGTTGTCCCATTCTTCAAGCTCATAAAGCCAGGGTGCCTTCGCATCTACCATGTTTTTATAGAGCAGCACCTTGTCAAATCCCAAAGAGACTTCCGTATCCTCAGTCATATTATCTATGTCATTGGGAACTTTAAGAGACTCCTGTATCCCATCCAGGAAGCCTACCATAGTCATCAGCTCCACTCCATATCGTTCCGAGAGCTGCTTAACTGTCCCTTTGACTTCAACGTCAGGATTTATTAGAAGCTCCTGATAAATCTTCTTTTCCTTGTCAAAATATGTGTCCCAAAGCCTCTTAAGCTCATTTTTATTTGCAGTAGGCGAATAGGCCTTGCTTCTCCAATCTTCTAGTAAACTCATTTCAAAATCTCCTTATAATGCTGCCTTTTTAAAGGCACATCTTCTTTTTTATTCCAAATTATAATATAATATGAAGCGTGTCGCAAGATATGCTTCGAAAGGATTATCTCCCATGAAAAAAATAATAGCCCTCGGCACCGTTATAGTCCTAATATCACTCTATATCGCCGCTGCCGTGCTCTCAATCATAAATGACCCCAGGGCCGCCAGATTCTCATTCGGGTGCGTGGTCTGTACCATAGCTCTTCCCATTGTCATTCACCTATTCTTTGTACTTACAAATATTCGAAATGGCAAAGGCATCTTCGATGAGACATATTCCTATAAAGAAAAGAAAGATGACCCGCAGAATTTGATTTCTTAATCGACTTAAGCAGCCGAGAATCAAATTTTGCCAAGTGTGCTTTCAGCCCTATAGTTTCTGATGATGATCTGCACCGACCTATACCCATTGAATTCATTAATCGATATCGCATAGGTTATCATCATCGTCATGCCATCATTATCCTTTATATAGGACAGAAAGCTCTCGGCTTCTCCAAAATATACAGCCTCTATCCTTCCGCTTCCATCCTGGGCCCTGCAGCGAAGCACGTTTTGCTTCTGTCCCTTAAGCTCTGGAAATAAAAGCCTCACGCCCCTGCATACAAAAAGAGGCTCCTCGTTTCCTGTTCCAAAGGGCTCCAATCTCGTGAGTTCTTGCGCGAGATCCATTGTCACGTACCTTAACGGAAGCTCCATGTCAATCTTTATCTTCTTAGAGATATCGTCCTCTGTCAGATTTGATCTTTCATTGATTTCAAATTCAAAATCCTGAAGTCTGTCCTCCAAAATAGATAACCCAGCCGCCATTGAATGTCCGCCGAATTGTACGAATAAGTCCCCGATTTCTGAGAGGCCTGCATACATATTATAGTTCTCAATTGACCTGCCTGACCCCTTTAAGCAGGGCGTTCCATCGGACAGATTACCCCTGCTCAAGATAAAGCAGGGTTTTCCTGTGCTCTCCCTGATTCTCCCGGCAATTATGCCCGAAACTGCCTCATTTCCATTTTCCAGCAAAAGCACGAGTATCTTTTCATCCCTATGCTTCGGACTTTGAGATAGTTCCAAGGCCTCCTTGAAGCCCTGCTCAGTCATGGTTTTCCTGCTCTCATTCAATTCCTTCAAGATTTCAGCCAAATGGCTCGATTCCTCTTCACCTTTGGCCATTAAAAGCTCCAGCCCAATCCCTGCGCTGGAAAGCCTCCCGGCTGCATTGATGCATGGACCCAATACGAAGCCAACGCTGTAGCAGGAGAGCCTCTTATCAGCAAGGCCATTTATATCAATAAGCTTTTTTAAGCCCTTGTTCCAGGTATTTTCAAGCCTTTCAAGCCCAAGCTTCACTATTGTCCTGTTCTCGCCAATCAAAGGCATCACATCGCCAATCGTGGCAAAGGCTGCAAGCTCAAGAAGCTTCTCGCTTTCATTTTTATCTATCCCAAATCGATCCAGAAGTAAATCGGCTATTTTCCAGGCAACTGCCGCCCCGCAGAGCGTCTTGAATGGATAGCCATCTCCCTCTCTGTGCGGATCCACCACTGCATAGGCTTCCGGCAAGTTCTCCCTTCTTTCGCCAGTCTCATCCTCCTTCCAAGGAATCGCATGGTGATCGGTAACAAGGATTGTAAGTCCCAAACTATTGCCTAGGGTAATTTGCCCATGGGCTGATATCCCATTATCGCAGGTCAATACAGTGTCAACGCCCTCCTGCGCAGCTTCCCTAATCAGCCTGTCATTCAACCCATAGCCATCCTTTTTCCTATGCGGGATTACATAGTCGCAGACAGCTCCTGTCTGTTCCAAGGACCGTATAAGTATATACGAGGCAAAGATTCCGTCTATGTCATAATCGCCTATTACCCTGATCTTTTTTTTCTCTCGAATTTTTTTCTCCAGGCAAGCTATCAGCTTTTCAGAGTCCTTTAATAATACCCCATTATATAGAGTTTGAGCTGCAGGATCCAGAAATGAATCCACATCTTCAAATTCAATCCCGCGATTCCTCATTATACGGGCAAGAATCGGGGACACTCCAAGCTTCTTTCCAATCTCAACGTAATCGCCTGACCGACGAATTAAAGTCCATTTCTCTGTCATGAATCACCCAAGGCCGCCTTCAGGATAACTGCACATTCAAGGCGCTTGCGCTGAAGGGCGCAGCCGATTTTATATGTACTATTAATGTCTCCCGTAGAATGGTAGGCATTGGCAGCACATCCTCCCGAACAATAAAACTTTGCAAAGCAGTCCTTGCAGTCAGCTTTTGAATATACATTGCATCTAGAAAAGTTCTTAGCTATATCAGGTCTATCCATGCCAGTCTTGACGTTCCCCATGAGGAATTCCTTCTCTCCCGCAAATTGATGGCAGGGATAGATATCCCCATTGGGAGTGACCGCAACATATTCCGTGCCCGATCCACAGCCCTTTACCCTTTTTGCAAGGCAGGGTCCCCCGCTTAAATCCAGCATGAAGTGGAAAAAATTAATGAATCCGCCCGATTTCCTTATCTTAATGATTTCGTCAACCAAAATATCATATTGCTCACAAAGAACATCTATGTCCGATTCCTGAATCGCATAAGGCTCTGAAGGGTCGCACACTACCGGCTCTACAGAGATTTGCTCAAACCCCAGGTCGTGGAGATGAAGGACGTCTTTCGCAAAGTCCGTATTATAGTGCGTATATGTCCCCCTGACATAATAATTGGTCTGATTGCGGCTCTTGGCTGCCTTTAGAAATTTCGGCACTATTATATCATAGGAAGAGCCCAGGCCATTGGCGGTAGGGCGCATCCTGTCATTTACCTCTTTCCTCCCATCTATAGACAGCACGAGATTGCCCATCTGTGCATTCACAAAGTCCAATATTTCGTCATTCAGGAGAATACCATTCGTGGTCAATGTGAACCGAAACTTCTTATTTCTAATCTTCTCCTGTTCCCTTCCATAGGACACTAGCCTTTTCACGACATCGAAGTTCATCGTTGGCTCCCCGCCAAAGAAGTCTACTTCCAGATTGACCCTGGACCCGCTTCGGTCCATCAGGAAGTCCAAAGCGGCTTTCCCCGTCTCAAAATCCATGAGACCCCTGTCGCCATGATACTCTCCCTCTCCTGCGAAGCAATAGGCGCATTTCAAATTGCAATCATGGGCCACATGGAGACACATTGCCTTGATTATCCCCTCCTCAGCTTGCCTTTCGATGAATTCTTTCGCATAATCCTTATAAATATCAGGAGAAAATAAATATTTCTGCTTAATAAGGGTTCTCACCTCTTCAAGGGCTTCAATTATTTCGTTTTCACTATATTCTGGAGATAAAGATCGACAAACGGACTCATCCGAGATTTCCGAATCTCTCTCCATCAGCGATACTATCTCAAAAACCAGGTCATCAACCACATGGACAGCCCCCGAATTAATGTCCATTATTATATTAAAACCCTTGTCTCTTATCTTGTGGATCAATTCTATCCTCCAAAAATCAATAACAAAAGGGAGACGGTAGACCGCCTCCCTCGAATCAATGCCAGCTACTTACTTTGTTTGTTCCCTATTCTCACAGGATTGATTTCCCACAGTGCAGCTTGTCTTACATGCCGACTGGCAGGATGTCTGGCATTCCCCGCATCCGCCATGCTTCAAGCTCTTCTCATAGTCCCTGTTCCCTAGTGTTTGAATATGCTTCATAACCTACCTCCATCCATAAATAATGTCTATTATAACATAGTCAACGCAAACCGACAATGCAGCATCACTTCATTAAATTATCCAAGTCGTTTTCACTGACTGTCCCTCCGAGAATGGGATCCCTTTCAATCCAGCCCTTTCTCGCCATATAAGCAATGGCCTTCCTGCCTCCAGGCTCCTCAGATTTCCAGTTATCATGAGCATAGTCGTAGAGTTCTTCCCTAGTATAATTGTTGAAGAAATGTACTAAGTACTGTATAAGGGTCTGATCCGTAAAATCACCCAATTCATAGCCAGATGCTTCATAAAGATCGTTCCTGTCAATGCTGGGTTTCCCAAATACATCCATTGCGATCGAGAATTTATCCTCTCTGCCCTCATAATAGGTCTCATCATCCACCAAGCCCGGGTCATAGCCAGATGGCAAGGTGCTTTCGGGTGTTTCCTCTTCCGGTGCTTCCTCTTCTGGTACCTCTTCTTCTGGTACCTCCTCTTCTGGTGGAAGGTCATCTTCTGGAAGCTCTTCATTTTCAAGCTCGTCCTCGCTCACAAGCCCGTCATCAGAAACCGTATTTTCGGACACTTCTCCTGTGCCTCCCGATCGATCCTGATCTATAAGGGCCAAGAGGTTGTCCCTATTGATACCCACGCTCTCAAGATCCTCTAGCGGAATCCACGAAAGATTGACAAAATATGCAATAGCTGTCTTTTTATCTGTACTCAAATCATTCCAATGAGGTATCTCATCATAAAGCATCTGATTCGGAGTATAGTTATTCGCATAATTCGCCATTTCAGCCGCAACCGAGTCGCTTTTCGCCCCTGCCAGTTCCTTGATCTCATTCTCTGAAATATGATCCAGATTCAAGGACAACTGTACAAATGTCGGTGCAGTCTCTTCCGCTGGCTGCTGCGCCTCTTTTGTCTCTTCCGGCTCTTCTGCCACAGGCTCGGCCGGCTCCTGAGCAGGCTCTGTCTCCTCCTCTTCTTCCTCTTCTTTTATGCCATCCTCTATGCCGCCTATTCCGAATAGCGAGGTAAACATCTCCTGATCCAGTTCAACAAGATTCGCAATGGCGGAGGACTTAAGCTTCACTCCAGTTTTATCTATTTTACGGAGCTTCAAGTCTATGTCCATGTCCACAATTTGCCCAGACTCAGGGTTTTCAATCGAATCCTTTGAATCAGCCTTTATCCTTATTCTTTCCAGCGTCTCACCCTTTATATCGAAGATAAAAGAAATATCGTAATTATCGCCCCTTACATAGGCCTCATCAAGATATGGACCCAATATAAAGCCTTCTACCACCTCGCTATCTATTTTCCCTTCCAGAATATTTGCTGCCTTTGTCGTCCTTACCTCCATCGATGAGAGATAATCTGTATCAAAAAGATCCTGTGCGTCCATGGGATTGAACTCTACTGAATATAAGCCCCATTTTTGATCCTTTAAGCTATATCCATATAAATCTGTGTCATCATAGGCTTCATCATAGATCCCATAAGAATCGAATTCGTTCCGTTCTCTCCCAGAAGGCGATGACTTTTTCGACCATCCATATACTCTCCAGTCATGTTGATTGGACTTGTACATTCCAACCGCGTAGAGTTTCATGAGGTTAAGGTCCTTATCATAGGCCTTCATGCTCGCAGTATATCTGGCTGTAAATGATTTAATTTTTGATAAGTTCCGTAAAAGGGACTTTCTAGAAACTGGTGTAACCAAGGTGCTTCCCGAGTATAATAAGAGCATGGCTGCGAAAAGCATGGTTATAAGAGCCTGCACTGCGCTTTTAACAGAAATCGATGAAATGAAGCCCTTGATTTCTTCATATGCCAATTCGCTTAAAAGCCTGGGTTCTCTTCTCCGCTCCGCCTTCAATTCCTGAGCCAAGGCCAAAAGAAGCTTCTCTGAGAGCATTTCGGCCATAGGTTTCTTCTTTTCCTCTACGGGAAGAATTGGCTCACTATCTGTCTCTGTCGCTGCTTCTTGTTTCTGTTCTGCTTCTCCCTCAGTTGCTCTTTCCTGCTTTTGCTCTGCTTCTCCCTCAGTCTCTATTTCCTGCTTCTTCTCTGTATCTCCCTCGGTCGTTATTTCCTGTTTCTTCTCTGTATCTCCCTCAGTTGCTATTTTCTGCTTTTGCTCTGTATCTCTCTCAGTCTCTATTTCCTGCTTCTTCTCTGTATCTCCCTCGGTCGCTATCTCCTGCTTCTTCTCTGTATCTCCCTCGGTCGCTATCTCCTGCTTTTTCTCTGTATCTCCCTCAGTCGCTATCTCCTGCTTTTTCTCTGTGTCTCCCTCAGTCGCTATTTCTTGCTTTTTCTCTGTATCTCCCTCAGTCGCTGTTTCCTGCTTCTTATCTGTATCTCCCGCAGTCGCTATTTTTTGCTTTTTCTCTTTATCTTCTTTAGTCGCTACTTCTTGTTTTTGCCCTATATCTTCTTTAGTCGCTGCTTTCTGCCTTTGCTTTCTATCTCCTGTAATCGCAGCTTCTTGCTTTTGATCTTTATCTTCTTTATTAGCTGCTTCCCGCTTCTGCTCCGCAGCACTCTTTGACTCTGTTTCATTCCCTGCATCTATTTTTGCTTTTATTTCTTGCTCTTTACTCTTTTCATTCTTTGTCTTTGCATCTATATTTTCCTCTGTACCGCTATTTTCTCCGACCTTCTTTATTCGTTTTTTCTTATTCTTATTCCTGTGCTTCGAACCCTTAAGCTCATTCGAATCATCGGATTTTTCAGATATCTCAAGCTTATCCTTGCTTTCTTCATGTTTTTCAAGCTCATCCGCCTTTTCGTCTTCTATTTTTGTTTTTAATTCATCCGAATCTAAGTTCTCATCAATTAAGCTATTTTGCGATGAGTCATTATTACTTTTATCAAAATTACCTGCTTTTTCCTCTTTTATCTTCCTCTCTATTTCCTCAAAAATGGAATCTTTTATGTCTTGACTATCGTTCTCTGACATTAAAAGTCCAGCTTCTGTCTCTTTATAGATTAATTCCGGATCAATTTCATCTACAATATCAGGCTCATCCTTAACAGTCCTGTAAGCTTCATCCTCTTTGTCATCAAAAAAATCGTCCCAATCAGAAGGATTGCCGTCATTCCTCAAGACAGTACCAAAAAAACCTTTTATGTTTTCTATAGAATTTTTTAATTTTTTCTTTATATCAAACATAGCTAGGTATTATAACACATATTACTATCTAATCGCAAATATAAACGCTTGTTCGATTTGATTTTTCACGGCAGCCGCTTAACGGACTTATCGCACAAAAAGGGCTCTTGCACCTGCAAGAGCCCAAAACTAAAAACTATATCAAACTATCCCCTGAGCTTTCATAGCCGCAGCAACCTTAAGGAATCCAGCAATATTGGCACCAGCAACATAATTGCCGGCACAGC